>CALDTD010000186.1 GCA_937924345.1 uncultured Flavobacteriales bacterium
CAGGGATTAATTTTTTTAAGATGTGGTTTTCGGCAAGACAATAGAGTGTTTAGATGCTGCGAAAGGGATTGAATGTTTTATCTGAACTCCTTTATTTTTCAATAAAGAGTGAGTAATGAAAGCCTGACCTTCGTTTTTAAACAAAGGAATCGCCCAAAACCAATTAAACAATATTATCTAGTACTTCTAGTAGTTCCTTTTGTGTATCTAAAGTGACCAGTTGCATTCGAATAGGTTTGAAATTGTCTATTCCTTTAAAATAATTAGCGTAATGTCTTCTCATTTCATTTATAGCTAACCGTTCTCCTTTCCATCTTACAGAAAAGTCTAAATGTTCTTTTACAGCTTTGATTTTTTCTTGAAGATCTATTGGTGGCATTTCTTCTCCGTGTTTTATAAAATGCTTTACTTGTTTAAAAAACCAAGGTGAACCAATTGCAGCTCGACCAATCATAACACCATCTACACCATAACGGTTCTTATATTCTACCGCTTTTTGAGGACTATCAATATCTCCATTTCCAAAAATAGGAATATGCATCCGAGGGTTATTTTTTACATCTCCAATAAGCGACCAATCTGCTTCGCCTTTATACATTTGGGCTCTCGTTCTCCCGTGTACAGACAAAGCTTTAATTCCTACATCCTGCAAACGTTCAGCAACCTCTACAATGTATTTGGTGTTGTTATCCCAGCCTAAACGTGTTTTTACTGTAACTGGAAGGTTTGTAGATTTTACAATTTCTTTGGTCATAGAAACCATTTTTGGAATATCAGTAAGAATTCCAGCTCCAGCACCTTTACAAGCTACTTTTTTTACAGGGCAACCATAGTTAATGTCAATAATATCAGGGTTAGCTGATTCGCAAATCTCTGTCGATTGCTTCATTGACTCTATGTTGTTTCCAAAAATTTGAATTCCTAGTGGTCTTTCATATTCGAAAAAATCTAATTTCTGAACACTTTTAGCAGCGTCTCTAATTAATCCCTCTGAAGAAATAAATTCTGTGTACATAACATCTGCACCATATTGTTTGCATAACGCTCTAAATGGTGGGTCGCTAACATCTTCCATTGGTGCTAACAAAAGTGGAAACTCTCCTATATCTATATTGCCTATCTTTGCCACAGTATTTTTTTGTAAAAATAAGTTATATCGGTGAATAACACTACTTTTAAAACATTAAGTCCTCTTCAAAACTTACTTTTATTTGTCGTAATTGTATTTGTGAGTGCCTCACTTTTTTCTCTAATAGGTGTAAATTTAGCTAGTTTTCTTTTTGGAGTTAACCCAGATTTAATTGTTGATTTAGACTTAAAAGAATTGAATAATATAAGGGCGCTAAAGCTCATAACGCTGTTTACTCATTTAGGTATTTTTATTGTTCCTTCATTATTTTTTCTTTACCTAACAAGGCCTTCTATCGTCACGTATTTTAATAAAAGTTTTTCTAGATCACTTTTATATCTACTGCCACTTATATTTATAGGTGTTTCATTGCTTAGCGAGTGGAGTTTATGGTTAAATAAACGAATAGATTTTGATTTAATTTCTAAAGGTTTTGGAGATTCAATAAGAGCGAGTCAATTAGAAAGAGACAAGACTGTAATGGCATTTATAGGAGGGACTTGGAAAAGTTTAATTTCAAATATTTTATTAATCGCAATTGTTCCTGCAATTGGTGAGGAGCTCGTTTTTAGAGGTGTACTTCAGCCTTTGTTTATAAAAATGAGTAATAACAGAAATGCATCAATAATTTTTGTTGCCTTCTTATTTGCATTTATTCATTTTCAGTTTTTAGATTTTTTACCGCGTTTTATTTTAGGAATAATTTACGGAGTTATTTTTTTTAGAACCAATAATATTTGGCTTACAGTTATACTTCATTTTTTTAATAACCTTTTAGCGTTACTCATTGCTTTTTATTTTGTGAATAATAATAGTGAGATACCAAACGAAAGTAATGGACATATTTTTATTTTGTTTGTTGGTTTAGCTTTAACATTATGGAGTATAAGAAAGTTAAAACAAAATAAAGTTTAAACTATTTTAGTTTCTATATGTAGGAATAGATACTATTCTTTTACTTTTGAAAATTGAGAAAAAACGTAATAATATGACAAAGAAGTTTTGGGTAAGATTAGTATTAATTTTGGTTTTATTACCAGTTATAATATTCTTTTCTGTTGTTGGATTGGCGTATTGGAAGCAAGAAAAAGTGGTGCAAGAACTAGTCGCTCATTTAAATGAAGACTTTGTTGGTGAAATTGCTGTAGAAGGATCTCATATAAGTCCATTTGAGAATTTTCCGTATATCTCTATTGATTTGGAGAATGTAAAGATTTTTGAAACAAAGGAAGATCATAAAGACCCTGTTTTAAGTTTAAAAGATGTATATGTCGGGTTTGATATTTGGACTATGATTTCTGGACAGTATGATATAAAAGTTATAGAACTAAATGAAGGGTACATACATGCCATTCAGCATAAAGACGGTGTGTTAAATATTACGAAAGCATTAACGTCTGCTAAACCAATAGAGGAAGTTCAAGAAGATTTTCATATACACTTAAAGTCTATTGTTCTGTCCAATATAGATATTTATAAGTTAAATGAGGCCAGTAATCTAATTGTAGAATCTTTTACAGAGAAAGGAGAACTTTCGTTTAAAACTGATAGTAGTAAAATTATAGCAAGTGTAAATGCACAACTAGAAATGAATATTATAAAAGATGGAGATACTACTTTTTTTAAGCACAAGCACTTAAACGTTTCTAGCGAGGTTGAATACCTGAAAGAACTACAGCAAATTACCGTTAAACCTTCTGTTTTAGAATTAGAACACGCCACTTTTAATGCTGAAGGTTTTATGGATATTTTAGACAATTCCTTCATTGATTTTTCTCTTTATGGCAAAAAGAAAAATTTTGAGTTATTTATGGCTTTAGCTCCAGAAGAGCTTTATCCGACCTTAAAAACATTCGAAAATGCTGGTGAGATTGAATTTGATGTTAAAATTGCGGGGTATTCTTCTGTCGGAAATACTCCGATTGTAGATGCTGTTTTTAGTTGTAAAGATGCACACTTCGAAAATACTGTAACACATAAAACAGTAGACGCTTTAAATTTTTCTGGTTCATTTACCAATAACGGAATGAAAGGAATAGAAAATATGGAGTTTAGATTAACCGACTTTACAGCTAAACCTGCTGCAGGTACTTTTGCCACAAATTTAATCGTAAAGAACTTTGAAACCCCTGATATTGATTTAACATTGGATTCTGACTTTGACCTTGGATTTTTAACTTCTTTTATTAATGCCACTGACTTTGAAGATTTAGAAGGTAAAATTAAAATGCATATGAAGTTTCATGATATCATTGATCTTAGTAATCCTGAAAATTCTATCGAACGATTAAATGAGGCTTACTATTCAGAAATATTGGTTGAAAATTTAAAGTTTAAGGCCTCTGCTTACGGTTTACCATTGGAAAACCTAAACACAAAAATAACTGTTAAAGGCCACAAAGCTAATATAGAATATTTTAAAGCTAAAGTAGGAAATTCTGATTTATCTATAAATGGTCATATTTCAGATTTGCCTGCAATTATTCACCATACAAATGATCAAGTTGTTGCAGATTTAACTGTTGCTTCTAAATTACTAGATATTGAAGAGTTAACTAGAAAAGGAGATTCTGCAGGAGTGAACGAAAAAATAGACGATTTAAGCGTTAAACTAAAGTTTGTCTCCAGTGCAAGAAGTTTTACCGAGTCGCCGAACCTTCCAGTCGGAGAGTTTTTTATTGAGGATTTATATGCAACGCTAGAACATTACCCTCACACTTTTCACGATTTTCACGGAGATTTATTTGTAGAAGATTCAAACTTTAGAATAATTGATTTTTCAGGAATGATTGATGCGTCTGATTTTCATTTTTCGGGTAAGTTACTGGATTACGAAAGGTGGTTAGAAGCCTCTCCAAAAGGAGATACTAAAATAGAGTTTGATCTAACCTCTAAGCAACTACAATTAGAAGATTTATTCTCTTATAAAGGAGAAAACTACGTGCCAGAAGATTATAGACATGAAGTTTTTAGCGATTTAAAAGTTCATGGTGATGTTACTTTACACTTCAACGAAGGTTTGCGCTCTTCGGATGTAAGTTTAACCCAAGTTGACGCAAAAATGAAAGTCCACCCGATGAAGTTCGAAGATTTTAAAGGGCGTATTCATATCGAAGATGAACATTTAGTGGTAGAGCAGTTGAAAGGGAAAGTTGGTAAGTCAACTTTTGATATTGATATGAATTATTATTTCGGAAAAGATAAGTCAGTTCGTAAAAGGGATAATCATTTTGGAATAAAGTCCCCTAGATTAGATTTTGACGAACTATTTAATTATAATAAATCACCTCATGAATTGGCTAAAAAACCTTCTGAACATGAAGATGTATTTAATATTTATGAATTACCATTCTCTACCATGACTTTTGATGTGGATATAGACAACTTAAATTATCACCGTTATTTATTAAAGGATTTACACGGTCGTTTAAGAACCACTCCAGATCATTACCTTTATATAGATACATTACGTATGAAAGCCGCTGGAGGTAAAGTAGAGTTAGCTGGTTACTTCAACGGATCAGATAAAGACAAGATTTATCTTAGTCCAGATTTAAAACTAAAAAATGTTGATTTAGATCAATTGCTATTTAAGTTTGAAAATTTTGGTCAAGACCATTTAGTATCAGAGAATTTACATGGTACAATTACAACAGATATTAAAGGTAAAGTACATATGCACGCAGATATGGTTCCTATTTTAGATGATTCGGAAATATATATGGATGTAAAAGTCTTAAATGGTAGTTTAAATAATTACGCTCCAATAGTTGACTTGAAAGAGTATTTCGCTGATAAAAATGTATACAAAGTAAAATTTGATACACTTCAAAATCATATTGATTTTATAAATGGTGAAATCACTATTCCAAATATGCATATTAATTCTACGTTAGGTTATATGAAAATTTCTGGGAAACAAGATATGGATTTAAATATGGAGTATTATATAAGTGTCCCTTTAAAGCTAGTTGCAGGCACAGGTTTTAAAAAACTATTTGGTCGAAAAAAAGAAGAAGTCAATCCTGAACAAGAAGATAAAATTGAATTTTTTGATAAAGATAAAAAGCAAGCTTTTGTAAATATCAAACTTATTGGAGATGCAGACGATTATAAGGTGTCGTTAGGTAAAAACAAAAGCAAGAAAAGAAAGAGATAAAGTTCTAAGTTACTTAAGTGGTAGTAAATCAGTTCATCTTTTAAAGAGGTTGTAGAGTAAAAATACATAAGAATTATTGGAAGGAATTCATTTTAGAAAAAAAATTAATAACTTGTTTTTAGTTGAGTTAATTGAAATATTTAATTAACAATAATTTTCTGTTTTACATTAAGTTTGTTAGTTTCTATAACAAAAATATATATGCCTTGTTCCAATTGTTTACTTTCAAGTAATTCAAGTTTATTTTCAATAATCTTTTCGTCTTTCCAATTTCGCTCAAGTATTTTTTTGCCTTGTAAATTGAATGCAGAAATACTTAAGTTTTTAATTTCTTCTTTATCTAATAAAAGATAGAGCTCATTACCATTAGTAGGATTAGGGTAAATAACTATTTTATTTATATTCACTTTATTTTCTAGAAATTGAGTTTTGGAATATGAATATTGTCCATCAAAATCTATTTGTTTTAGTCTGTAATAACCTTCTATATTACTTTGGAAAAAAGGAGTGCTTGTACTGTATAATATCTGCTGACTAGAGTTTCCTGCTCCTTTTTTAGTGTGAATGACTTTGTAATCGTATCCGTTATAGCTATATTCAACTTCAAAGTAGTTATTATTAATCTCAGTTTCTGTTACCCATTCGAAAAAAAGATTATTGTTTTCACTTTTAACTGTAAAGTAAAGAAGTTCAATTGGTAATGGTGTAGGTTGTGTACAATCTGTAGTGCTACTACCAAAACTGTTACCTGTTGTGTTAGTAGGGGTAGAGTCATCAGTACCACAAATATCATTTGTTCCGGTAATTGTTCCAAAGTTAGTTAT
>CALDTD010000187.1 GCA_937924345.1 uncultured Flavobacteriales bacterium
ACTTTGATTCTATCTTTTATTAAATCAATCATTTCTTCATCCCTCTGAACCTCTATTTCGTGCCAGTACTCAATACCCTTATCTAAGAAGTAGTTAAAAAAATATGTTCTTTCTGTGTCTGTGCATAACATCTGCATCTGCATCTGAGCTATATATGATGAATCTATCTCATCATACCCATTAGCTACTATTTTGAAGAATTTATTTCTTCTTAGGCATTTTATTTCAACATTAGAATTGTTTGATACTCTGCCGTCTGGACTTGCCCCTGCGTGTTTTCCATAAGGATAGAAATTACATTCAGTCGTTTCTAGAAAATCAAAAGCTTTAATATTTCTGAGTAACTCAAATGCCATAGGCTCTAATACAATGCCTCGCTTCATATCTTCAGATATATAGCTATCTTCTTCTCTACCATATATCGACTCTACCGCCTTTTCAAAAGCATAATTATCAATACTTTGTTTTGTCTTTGATAAAGATTCTTTACCTAATAATCTTGATATTTTGGAAGCTGTAAATTTCCCTTCACGATCTTTAAACCATCCATCAGTTCTTTGTAATGATTCACTTGGCTTTGTATTAGTTAGACTCAACATACTCTCTGTATTTAATTATATTTTCATCTGTTATTGAATACCTTTGTTTGATAAGATCTATAGTTGCGTTAGCCGCTTTTGCTTTTTCAAAATTTTCTTGAGTGAATAAAGGTTTTTTGTTTACAATTGATGGTGATTTTGGCATTACACGAACACCTCCTACAACCTCGCCTTTCATTTTAACAGAGGGGTCGATATATAATTGAATTCTTATTCCTTTCCAATCCTCGACAAATGAAGATCCGCCAGATAAAAGTTTCATAGTTTTAGAGTTTGTAGCGTTTAGAACTAAAGGTTTTATAGGCTCATTGAAGTATGCGATATTCGCATCTATTTTTTTACCCGCAACTCTTACACCTATTTCTTGCCTTACTTCTTTAACTGTGAATATTAAATCAACACCTTCTTCAATAAATTCTTCTAAATCAGGAGTTCCCAAGTAATCACTTTTAAATACTTTTCTATAATGTGTTTTTTTTGTTTCCATTTTTGGTAATTTTTTGGATTTGTTAATATTGTTTTACTTGTTGTTTTATTTTATTTAACCACTCTTGAAATGCTAGTGGGTGGCTATGCCAATTATCTGGTATTATTATTCTTAAATTCATATACTTTTTAAAAAAAGGTCGAGCCACCTGTCTAACTCGACCACCGCTAGATAAACCACTTAATTATTAAACTAATTAATGACAGGAATTTTCTTCTAATTTTATTTTAAGTTTTAAAACCTTTACTGTATCAAACTTGTAGTAGGGTTTGTAACCTTTACTTCTGTTGTGCCTTCCTAACATAACTGCATATCGATCTTCGATTAGCTTTGCCTTATTCCATCCCTTTCTATTTATTAGCTTAACCGCTTTTGCAGTTGTAATCTCAGCCTCAGTTATTCCGAGGTGTATAGATTGTAGTAATATGTAGTCAGGGATGTTCAAAGGATTGTTAAGGGGTAACAGAAATTATTTTTTTATAGGGTTTCTCTTTGCGATCACCTGTATTTTTTTATTGCTTTCTTTTGCGTCTATTAAAATATCTTTAGAAGCTTGCTTTATTGATTGTATCATTTGTAATATGATAGTATCATCTTTTACCTCCCTTCTGCCGTTTACAATCTTCACGAAATTTGTCATTTCACATCCGTGTACTTCTGCCGCTCTTTTTTTCTGACCTTCTAATAAGGAGTTGTAAGCAACTTTTAATTGTTCGCGTATTGGTTTTTTCATTATGATTGTATAGGGTTTGTATTTAATGTTCTTTGCTTTTGAGATAAAGAGTGCATTTGCTTTGTTGTCTCTAGTTGGATATTATCAAGTAATCTCTGACGCATTGAGTAAATTCTTTTTTGAATTTTAGTAATCCATATTAATTCATCAACTAAGGTTTTATTACCAGCAAACTTCCAGTAAGTACTTGTTAATGTTTCTTTATATCTAGTATCAAGTGCTTGCTCTGCTTGATGGTTTGCTTCTAGTTTTTTAAATAGATCTTTCATTATGCTACCTCTTTTTCGATTATTACTCTAATTGTGTTTTTATCTGATTCTGTTAAATCAATCTCGTAATCATCTACACATAGAGTTACATTTTTAATACTATGAATAGTTACCCAAGATGATCCGTGATTTGTATTCTCATCTTTAGTATCAAAATCTATTGTGTAGTCAATTTCACATACAATAGAAACATCATCATTTTTAAACTCTAATTCATAACCTGAATATTCTTCTTGATCCTTTAAAAGACCGTAAGATTTTAGACCTACATTTAATGTGTCTGCTAAATTATTTTGAGTATTTACTAGTGAGTTCATAATATTGTTTACTTTTGTACCGTTGTTCTGGTATCAAATATACGTACATTTTAATACTTTTAGATACTATTTGTTTAAAAAAAGTATTTAAACGTATTATTTATATTGGTTCTAAATAAAATCATATAGTCAAACACCCTAAATAATCTCACATCATAACCCTATTATGAATGCTAAACAACAATTACATCTAATA
>CALDTD010000188.1 GCA_937924345.1 uncultured Flavobacteriales bacterium
ACTTAAATTATCAACAGGAGTATTTCCATCTGCAAATTGCTTTATCAATTTTAAGTCATTACTGATTAATGCTGCCTCGTCATTAATTGCTAAATAAATATTATCTGGAACTGTTCTATCTTTTTTAATGGCAAAATAACCATTCTCTTTTTCTAAATAGTTACCAGGCAAAATTGTAATTAACTCTTCTAAAACAGCTTTATCATTAAGATCAAAAACAAAAGCAGCTAAAGGCTTTTCGTTTGGCCCAAAGCTATCTTCTTTATCAACTTTAAAATCATAAATAGATAAAGCAAAACTTCCGCCTAAACTCTCTACTAGCTCGGTTGGAGTTACTTTACTCGCCTTTTCGGCCATAGCAACCATTGAATTTTCTAACGCCTTATCTAATACTAAATCTTTATTAAACATTAAACTCGTGAAACTTAAATAGTCTGCAGGTAAATATGCGAGTAAATCCGTATTAAAATTATCTCCCAAACCTTTATAATCCTCTATATATTCCTTTACAGAAGCATTACCATCAAATTTTGCAGAAAGCTTTATTTCTCCTACTTTAAAGTCTAAAAAGAATGATAAATAATTATCTTCAGCATTTAACCCAGACTCTTCCTCAAACTCTTTGTATTCTCTTTCATTTGCAAATAAATTCGAAGAAAACCAGACATTAATATCTTTCTTTTGGTTATAAAAATTAACAAAAGATTTATTAGAAACAATTTGATTACCGCTACTCAACTTTAGTAACTCTTCTCCTTTTTGAAGTAATGCTTCATTTGGTTCACTTCTGAACTTCTCATCTCCTAAAACTAACATTTTTTCATTGTCCCAAATTAAAACTCCATTATTTTCAAGAAAAACATAATCAAAACTACTTTTAGTCTTAATCTCAAAGTCTTTTGGTGAGACATTTCCTAAGTTCATGACAAACTCATCTAATAATTTTTTATCTGCAACACCAGCACTAAACCCCATTAACTTCTGGTCTTCTTCATTTTGAACAATAAACGAAAACCAATCTTGTTCAATGTTTATTCCTGTAGAAAGTGGATTATCAAGAATTTGATTAATAATGACTTCTTCATTTTCATTAAAGTCTTTTCTATTCGCTCTAAGCTTTTTAATTGTTTCTAGTTTAGCGATATTTAGTAAATCTCCTTTTTGAATTAAAGAAGATACGTTGTAAACACTAACAACTTGTGCCTCATTAGGAATTAAAGATAAATGATTAGGCGTTTTTGTACACGAAGCAAAGAAAGCTATACATAAAACAAAATAGAAAAATGGTTTTAATGACATTATATTAATTTTTGCTGCAAAACTAGCCGTAAAAATGTTTTTTACATCAAAAAAAGAGATTGAGTTATGAACGAAACTCAATCTATTCTGTTACCATTGTTCGAAAAGTTAAGTTAATTCTTGGTGTTTTAATTTTAGTTGTTTTCGGTAATTGATGTAACCAATGCGTTTGTGTTTCATCTTTCATTACTAATAAACTACCATTTTCAAGGAATAGTTTTACTTTTTCGTTCGTTTTCTTATGTTTAAAAGCAAAATAGCGTTCTGCCCCAAAACTAACCGAGGCAATTGTTGCATTCTTATTCAAGGATTTTTCATCGTCGCTATGCCAAGCCATTCCTTCTTCTCCAGAATGGTATAAATTGAGTAAGCATGAATTAAAATTAGCGTTACAAAGCTGTTCAATTTCTTTTTTTAACTTTAACAACTCATTAGTCCATTTCAAACCATATTTTGTGGTTCCAGAATAATTGTATGCAAAGTCCTTATCACCAAACCAAGCTACTTTTCTTTTTGTAATGATATGTTTTCCAAAAATCTTTGCTTCATCGTTTTTCCAAGGAATTTCATTGATTAAATATTGATAATAAGCTTGAACTTCGCTTACAGGAAGAACTCTTCCATAATAGTGTACAGTTCCATTATAAGGCAAGTAATTAGTATTTTCTGTCGTAAATAAGTCCATAACTTTAATAATGAATAGTTGAAAATTCCCAATCTAACAAACTCCTTTTTCGGTTTAATCCCCAGCGATAATCTCCAAGTTTTCCAGATTTTTGTACTACTCTATGACAAGGAAGAATTAGCGCTATTGGATTATTACCGATTGCAGTCCCAACAGCCCTAGATGCATTTGGCTTTCCCAAACTTAATGCTAAACCACCATAACTTGTAGTCTGTCCAAACGGGATAGTTAGTAATGCTTCCCAGACTTTAAATTGAAAATCAGTTCCCATTACACATATCGTTATATTTTCCTCTATACAGTTATAAAAATCAAAATTAGAAGCTACAATTTTATGAAATTCATCTTCTTTTTCATTTAAAATAGATTTTTGAAAAGTTTGTGCTAATAAACTTAGCCCCTCTTCGTTACTTTCTACAAAATGAACAAAACAAACTCCTTTTTTTATTGAAGCAATGATTACTAATCCAAATTGTGAACTAAAAAAGCTATAATTTATTTGCTCAAATTCTTCTTGACTTTCTATTCTTTTTAAAGTAATAGAATTCAGCCTTTCGCTAATATGTTTGCTAAAAAGATCGATATGTCAATTTATATTTTTCTTGTTAATAATATTATATCCATTAAATGCGTATAAATAACCAAGGGAACTATAAGACATGGTAATAATACAAATGGAGCGTATTCAAAAGCTATAGTAGGTTGGTCAAAAGCAAATAATTGAATCGGCAGCCTTGCTGATAAAACTCCATTAATCAATACAAATACGACTAAAAAAAGTGCAACTATATTCCAAATCAATAAAACTTTATTTGAAATAATTTTCTTCTGAAACAAAATCGCAACAATTGGAGCCGTAATACCCGCTATAATATCAAAGTTTCGTCCCTCAAAAGTCATTAATTCTGGTAAATAAGCAGATTGAAAAAGATAAAAAAGTGTAACCTCTACAGGTAGTCGAACTGTATGTAATAGTGTACTTAATGATAAAAAACGATTAATTTCAATGCCTCTTTTGTGTTTCTTATAAGCTACTACTCCTATTAAAAAAAAAGGAGGTAAAATAGCTAGTAAAAAATGAGGTGGAAACGAATCTACTTGATTGTAAAAACCCGTTAAAGCAATAAAGCATTGAACAACACTCCAAACAATTAAAAAAATTAACTCTTTTCTAGATACTAATTTTGAAAACCTTATTAAAAACAATGATAGAAAAACTGCCGCGCAGAATAATCCATAAATAATATATGATAAATCGTCTAACATCTTTAAACAGGATCTACATCAATTTTTACACGTACAGATTTATACTTAGAATTTACCTGCCTTAAGTCTGCAATTTGCTCTAAAATATAATCCTTAACTTGTTTTGCCGATGCATTTCTTTCGTACTTAATAGTTACCACCTTATTGTATACATTCTTAATCCTAGGAATTGCACCATATTCGGGACCTAAAACTCTATTTCCTAACTTTGATTTTAACGCTTTTGAAAAGGCAGAACTGGCTTCATCTACAACTGGCTTATCTCTATGCCGAACTGTTAAACGAATAATTCTAAAATAAGGAGGGTATTGAAAGTTTGAGCGTTCGTACAATTCTTGCTTGTACATTCCTTCATAATCATTTTGCATCACCTTTTGAATAATCCAATGGTCAGGTGTATGAGTTTGAATAATTACTCTCCCTCTTTTTTTATTTCTTCCTGCCCTACCACTTACTTGTGTCATTAACTGGTAAGCGCGTTCGAATGCTCTATAATCTGGATAAAACAACATGTCATCGGCATTTAAAACTCCCACTAAAGAAACATTATCAAAGTCTAATCCCTTAGTAACCATTTGCGTACCAACTAGAATATTAATTTTTCTTAATTCAAAATCACTTATAATATTTTGGTAAGCATGCTTAGATCGTGTAGTGTCCAAATCCATTCGTTGAATTACAACTTTCTTCCCTAAATGAATGGACAACTCTTCCTCTATTTTTTCTGTTCCAAAGCCCATCATTTTAATATCAGAACTTCCACAAGCCCCACACTTACTTGGCGGACGAAGCGTATATCCACAATAATGACAACTAAGTAACTGAGTATATTTATGATAGGTTAAACTTACGTCACATTGTGTACACATTGGAATCCATCCACAATCTTCGCACATCCATTTCGGTGCGTAACCTCTTCTATTTTGAAAAAGAATAATTTGTTCATCTCTTTTTAAAGCATCTTTCATTGCTTCGAGTAAGAATGCAGAGAAGATACCATACATTTCTTTCTTTTTCTTAGCTTTAGTAATATCAGCACATTGAATTTCTGGAAGCTGAACACCTCCAAAGCGCTTCTTCATCTCTACCAAACCAAAATTCCCCTCTCTTGCATTCCACATTGTTTCTATAGCCGGTGTTGCAGATCCGAGTAAAACATGAGATTTAAAAGCCCTAGCAAGAATTACAGAAGTATCTCTTGCATTATATCTTGGTGCAGGATCATGTTGTTTAAAAGAAGTTTCATGTTCTTCATCAACAATTATTAATCCTAACTTCTTAAAAGGGAGAAAGACAGCAGAACGCGCTCCAAGAATAACATCGTATTGATGTAATTTATCATTCAAAACGGCATTCCAAATCTCTACACGTTCATGCGGAGAAAACTTAGAGTGATAGACTCCTATTCTATCTCCATAATACTTTTTTAAACGTGTTATAATTTGAGTTGTTAAAGCAATTTCTGGTAAAAGATATAGAACTCTTTGCCCCTTAGCTATGTAACGATTCATTAACTCTACATAGACTTCCGTTTTACCACTTCCTGTAACACCATGTAATAAACAGATGTTTTTATTAATAAAACTAGCTTCAATTTCGTTTAAAGCTCGGTTTTGATCTTCTGTTAATGATTTAATGGCTAAACGTTCACCTTCATACCCTTTTAAACGTCCAACTTCTACTTCGTATTCTTCTAAAATATTTTTATCATAAAGACTTTTTATAATTCCAGATGAAAGACCTGATTGTTCTAATAAATCAGTTTTTTTTACTTCTTCTCGTTTGCCAAAATGATTACTTAAGTGTAAGTACTTTATTAATAACTCTTGTTGTTTTACAGCACGTTTCAATTGATCAAAAACATGTTCTAATGCTTCTTCAGTTGTGATCGTCGAATTAAGAATTACATATTTTTCTTTCTTCGGTTTGTAAACAGCTTTAATTTCCTCTTCAACGACAATTACCCCTTTATCAATCATTCGTTTAACGATTGGGTAAACCGTTTTACGATCAATTATTTGAGCAATTTCTGCTAAATCTAACGTACCTCTTAAAGAAAGCGCATCTTTAATTATATATTCATTATCGGTTAGTTCTATTGAATCGTCATCAATAAAAAATTCATTTAATAAAACTTTAGTTTCGCTAGCTAATTTAAAACTACTTGGTAAAGCAGCAGTCATTACATCACCAATATTACACATATAATAAGTAGCAATCCACTCCCATAATTTTAATTGTATTTCGGTAACGATTGGAACATCATCAAGAATATAATCTAGTAACTTAGTCGTATATGGAGGTATATTTTCGTGTACTGATCGTATTACTGCAGTATGTAATTTATTCCTACCAAATGGCACTATAATTCTTACGCCAGGCTGTACAAAATCATTTAACTCATAAGGAACTCTGTACGTATATAAATTTGGAACCGATAAAGGAACAATAGCATCTACAAATAACGTTTTTCTTTCCATTGTAATAAAAAAGTAGTTATTTGAGAATAAATACTAAATAACATAGTGTAAAAATAAGATTGCTCTTTATTAATTCATAGATTTTAACGAATTATAATTATGTTTATATTAAAATGAGTTCAAATAACTACAAAATAGAAGAGATTATATCTAGTACGGCTAAAAACCCTACTAAAATAAACGAGCTTTTATCTTTTGGTACAGATCTATTTTTAGATATTAAAATTAAAGAACTAAATCTCCTTATACAATCAACTGAGAAGTTATTTATTAAAGAAAAACTAAGTAATGATGCTCAGCAATATAATGTCATACTTCAATCTTTAGGATTAATTTTAACAAACAAATATACCGAAGCAATTGAGCGATTACAGTTAGTGTTAAACCATGCAATTTCAGAAAAAAAGTCAGTAATACAATCTATTGCATACTGCTTTAGTGGAATTGCCTATAGAAGTATTGGGGAATCAGCATATGCGCTATTTTGCCATTTAGAATCTGAAAAAGTTATAGAAGGAAATAAACTTTTTTCTAATGTGCACTTAATGAATATCTATCAAATTGGTGAAGTTTATGCAGACAATCATGATTATGAAGAAGCAAAAAAATATTTAATTCAGGGTATAAAATTTATGGAACATTCAAAAACGATGAGTTCTATAAAATTTAGATCTCACAGTGGATTAATGACAATATTTTGTCGGGAAAAAAACATAAAAAAAGCTGAATTTCATCTAAGTCAACTAGAAAAATATCAAAGTGAAAACCATATAACTCAGTCACGATTTTATTCTGACAAGGCA
>CALDTD010000189.1 GCA_937924345.1 uncultured Flavobacteriales bacterium
AGTTTGGAGTGGAGGTACAGGAAGTTATTCACCTTCATCAACAAATTTGAATGCTACCTATACACCTTCTTCTGCTGAAATTACTAGTGGAAGTGTTTCACTAACGTTACAATCTACAGGAAATGGTAATTGTAATATAGAAAGTGATAATTTATTAATTACAATATCTCCATCGCCAACAGTTATTGCTGGAGCTGATCAAACCATTTGTGTAGATAACTTAAATGTCTCTCTTTCAGGTTCAGTTTCAGGAGTTACAAATACAGGGGTTTGGACTACTAGTGGTTCTGGTTTTTTTGTCCCAAATGCAACTACACTAAATGCTGATTATGTGCCTAGTTCTGCTGATTCAATAGTGGGTAGCTTTCAATTGAATTTAACATCAACTAATAATGGTGCTTGTTTGCCAGTAAAAGATAGTCTGTTAGTAACAATTTTACCAGCTGGTAATGCTAATGCAGGTGCAGACGAAACTGTATGTGCGAATAATGCTACAGTTAACTTATCAGGAAATGTTAGTGGTGGTGCTACTACAGGTATTTGGTCTACTACGGGAACGGGAGTTTTTACACCAAATGCATCAACATTAAATGCGAGTTATATTCCAAGTCCTAATGACGCTGCAAATGGAAGTGTTACTTTAACACTAACTGCTAATAGTTGCGATGCTGATACAGACGATATAACGATTACAATTACACCAGCACCTATTGTAAATGCAGGGAATGATGTAACAGTTTGTGCGAATAGTTTAACTATTCCACTTACAGGAAGTGTATCAGGAGCAACAACCACTGGTCTATGGACAACGAGTGGTACAGGAACATTTAGTCCGAATAATACAACTTTAAATGCCGATTATATTGCGAGTTCACAAGATTCATTATTACAAACTGTTACACTTACGCTTTCTGCTACAAATATTGGACAGTGTGCTCCAGAGTCTGATACTATGCGTATAAATATATTTCCTACTGGAACAGCAGCGGCTGGTATGGATCAAACACTTTGTTCTAATAATGCAACTGTACAGCTAAATGGGGTAATAGGTGGTGGAGCTTCTACTGGTGAATGGAACTCTAGTGGTTCCGGAAGTTTTAATCCTTCAATAAATAGTTTAAATGCCACTTATACGCCTAGTTCAGCAGATCTTATTTTAGGGTCAGTTAATATTAGCCTTTCAGCAACAAATAGCTGTAATAATGCTTCAGATGTAATAGGAGTTACTTTTACTCCAGCTCCATCAGTAGATGCTGGAAGTGATGCATCAATTTGTGGCTCCAATCCTGTGGTTGCTCTTAATGGAAGTTTTTCTGGCTCTGTAGGAGCAGAATGGTCAACTGGGGGTACAGGAACTTTTAGCCCAAGCATACAAAATATGAATGCGAATTATACGGCTAGTGCTCAGGATATTTCTGATGGAGTTGTTTGGCTTTATTTAACTTCTATAGGAAACGGAGACTGTAACGCAGTTGTTGATTCATTACAATTAACAGTTACAGCAGGTATTGTTGTTAATGCAGGAAGTGATCAAACAGTGTGTTCTACTTCTTCATTTACTTTAATACAAGGATTAGTAACAAACGGAACAACAACAGGAATTTGGAGTACATTAGGGTCTGGTACTTTTATACCAAACCCAACTTCTTTGACGACAGAATATCATTTTGGAGCAGGAGATTTAGTAAATGGAAGTGTTGACTTAGTTTTGACTTCAACTAATAATGGGTCTTGTGTTGAAGAAGATGATACATTAACAATTACGTTTGGAACAACAGCATTTGCTTCCGCAGGAAACGATTTTTCTATGTGTAATTCTGGAATGAATACAGGTCCTTTAAATGGAGCAGTTTCTGGTGGTGCTTCTACAGGAGAATGGAGTACATTAGGTTCAGGTACATTTACTCCGAATAATACAGATTTAGATGCGGTTTATAATCCTAGTGCATCAGACTTAGCAAATGGGAGTTTTGAATTGATATTGACAACTACAAATAATGGTAGTTGTGCACCTGGTAGAGATACAGTAATGGTAACTGTTGAACCAGACCCAATAGCAAATGCTGGCGTAAATATTCAAGTTTGTAAAACAACAGATACCGTTCAATTATCGGGTTCTGTAACTAATGTAACGATGGGACAATGGGAAACTAGTGGGACAGGGAGCTTTTTCCCAAATAATGCAGATTTAAATGCTGTGTATATTCCAAGTATTGCTGATCAAGCAAATGGGGTAACCACTATTTATTTAACTACAACAGATGCGCAAATTTGTATAAATGCAATAGATTCTATAACGATAGAGTATGCTGATCCTTTAGCAATTAACTTTGGAAATTCTCCAGGTTGTGTTAATAGCTTTATCAATTTTACAGATAGTACGATAATTAATTTTGGAACAATCGCTGAGTGGTCTTGGGATTTTGGTGATGGTGGAAGTTCTCAATCACCTAATCCTGTTCATGCCTACTCTACAGCTGGAGCCTATGATGTTGAATTAACTGTTCTTTCAAACCTAGGGTGTGAATATAGCCTGATTAAAACAGTATTGGTACAAAGTGCACCAACAGCTGAGTTTAGTCTATCAAGCGATAGTGTTGTTATAGGAGATAATGTTAGTTATACTGATTTATCTAATGGAGCAGATAGCTGGTCCTGGACATTTGGAGATGGTTTTGGTACAGCTATCGATCAGAATCCATCTTATAGCTATTCTCAAATAGGTAATTTTGAAGTTTTATTGCAGATTACTAATTCATTAGGCTGTACAGATACAGTTACTAATAATATAGTGGTTTTATCAGAAGAGGATCCTTATTTTCCACCTGTAATCCCAACAGGGTTTTCACCAAATGGTGACGGAGAAAATGATGTGTTATTTGTAAGAGGAGGACCATTTGAATCTGTTATTTTGAGAGTTTATAATAACTGGGGTAACTTAGTTTTTGAGTCTAATGATGTAAATGTAGGTTGGGATGGAACTTATAATGGAAAAGATCAACCAAAAGGAGATTATGTTTATAGCGCTATAGTTATTGGGTTAGACGGAACAGAATATGTAAAAAACGGAAGTATTTCTATTATTAGATAAAAATTAAAAACGAAGGATTATGAACTTAATAAGTAAATATACAGTAGCGGTTTCTTCTTTGTTATTTTTATTACAAAGCGTAGTTGCCCAGGATTACCATTATACCAATTTTGATGAAATAGAACCTATGCTAAATCCTGCAATGACAGGTACGTTTAAAGAATATAAGTATAGAGCAGGGGCGCAATACAGGAATCAATGGAGGTCAGTTGCTAGTAAACCATTTTCTACATTTTCTTTAGCCTATGATATGCCCATAGACTCTAGGTGGGGAATAGGAGGGTACTTAACTAATTTTGATGGGGCTAAAATTTATAATGCTTTTAATTTTGTCGTTTCAGGATCATACAAAATTATAGACCCTAAGAAGGACGAACATTTATTAACTACAGGATTACAAGCAGGAGTTATTTATAAAAACACAAATAACTTAGATTTATTGTTTGATAACCAGTACAGTGGAGGTACGTTTAATCCCGAGTTACCTAGTCAAGAGTCTTTTGCTAGATTTAGTAAGACAATGCCTGAGTTTAATTTTGGAATTTACTACGAGTATACTGATGATGCTAAGAAGTTTCATCCTTATTTAGGTGCTAGTTTATTTCATCTTTCATCACCTAGAGAAGCTATTTTGATTGAGTCTACTGCCTCTAATTTGCCAAGGAGATTAGCTATAAATGCTGGAAGTAAGTTTAATTTATCACAAGAGTTTGATTTGAATTTAAAATCACTTTTTATGGCACAAGGTACTTCAAGAGAGTTAGTTGTTGGTTTGTTGGCATCTTATAGGCAAAAAGGACAAAGTATTGGTTCTTATAGTATGAAAGAACAAAGTTTAGAGTACTTCGCTGGCGCTAACTATAGACATAAAGATGCTATCGCTATTATACTCGGGCTTCAATATGATGTTTTAAGATATAAAATAAGTTATGATATTACTACATCAACTTTAAACGCTGTAAATAGAGGAAGAGGTGCTTTAGAGTTTTCTATGGTATTTATGCCTAAGAATGGATATAGAAAGCGAAGCCGAAAAAAGTTTTAGGACTTATCTGTACTTAAGATGTTTTTTAAATAACAACTTTTTATCAATAATGTTTTTTGAGATCAACTACTTAAATTATAGTTGATCTTAGTTTTATTAATGAAAAGAGTTTAGTAATGTAGTAGATTGATACTTTGGTTATTGGCTTATACTATCCAAAGTTTTGAGTAGTTTACTTCAGTACAAGAAATTAATCGGTGTCTGTTAAAATTTTACACCTAATACGAGAACATCATCTACTTGCTCGTGTATTCCTCTCCAGTTTTCAAAGCGAGTATTTAAGATTGATTTCTGCTCAACCATAGGTTTCTCTTTTATTTCGATAAGAAGTTCTCTAAATTTCTTGTATAAGAATTTTTTTCCTCTTTCTCCACCAAATTGATCTGGATAACCATCAGAAAATAAGTACACAACATCACCTTTTTGTATATCTATTTCGTGATTCGTATAATTATAGGAGTTTGGCTCAAAACTAGCGATAGCAAATTTGTCTGCCTTTATCTGTATTACTTCGTTATTTCTGATTAAGTATAATGGATTGTTAGCTCCAGAATATTCTAATTTGTTTGTCGTTCTATCAAATGAGCATAAAGCAGCATCCATTCCGTCTCTAACCTCATTACCTTCGGTAGATTTGTTTAGCGCTTCATTTGAAAGGCGATTTAGTTCGTCTAAAATAATAGAAGGCTTGTTAATTCCGTTTTCTACTACAATTGTAGAAAGTGCGTTAGCTCCTATTAAGCTCATAAATGCACCAGGAACACCATGGCCAGTACAATCTAAGGCAGAGAATAAAACTTTAGATCCAGACTCTTGAACCCAGTAAAAGTCTCCACTAACTATATCCTTAGGTTTAAAAAGCACAAATGATTCTGGTAGTAGAGATTTAATATACCTATGTTGTGGTAGAATTGAGTCTTGCAATCTTTTAGCATAACGTATACTAGCAGTTATGTCTGTATAAAGCTCTTCTAGTTTTTCGCTCTGGTGTTCTATTTCTTCTTTTTGTCGAACAACTTCTTGAGTTCTTTCAATAACTTTATGTTCTAAGACACGTTCGCTCTCTGCTAATTCGTCTTTCATGACTAGTAATGCGTGGCCAAGCTGATCATTCTCGCTAAGTGGTTTATAGGGGTGGTTAAAGTTACTCTTACCAACTTCATTTGCAAATGTTGTAGTTTGCTCTAATCCATCAACTAAATTGTTCATTGCTACTGCCATTTCACCTATTTCATCATTACTAGGTGTTATATGCTGATCTGGAATGATTCCTTTGCCCAACGCAATTAAGAACGTTTTAAGCTCTTGAACAGGTTTGGTAATACTTATAGTAGTTAAGGTTGCAATAATTAATGTGCCAATTAATAGTAAAAGACCTGCAATAAGAATGCCCCAAAAAAGCAAAGTAAACCTATAGTTCGTTTCTTCAAACGAAGCAGAATTAATGCTCTTTTGTAGCTCTAACTCACCGTTTTTGCTTGTAAGTAGTTTATGTACATCTATGCCTACTTCTTGTAATAATGGTTCTATTATAAGTTCATATTGAGTTTGTGCTTCAAAAAGTAGAATACCATCTTCATAACTCTCAAAACCAGTTAATACATTACCTATTTCTTTATAATAAACTTTTGTTGTACTATCTACATATTTAATTATTTTTTTTAGACTTTTTATATTCTCTTCATTATCGTTCCATTTATTCTTTAAAGAATCTAGAACTTGAAGATTTTGTGGCAGTAGATATACTAAAATCTGATTTAATTGAGTTCTTTCTAATGCATCAGATCGAGTATCATTATATGTTATATGTTGAATATATTTTAAGCTGTTAGTAATATTGAATTTTAAGTCAATTAGTTCATCTACTGAGGGTTGGCCAACCTCAGTGTAGTTTTTGTTATTATTAATACTTGTTTGAAGCGTTTTTTCTGCATCTTTTAGTACAGAAAGTGTTATTCCAAAAGTGACAATTAAAAATAGACCAATTGCAAAGAATCCTACACCTATTTTTTTTCCTACGGTAAAACGCATTAGTAAGAGCCAGAATTTAAGTTGTCTATAAAATTAGGGTCTTTTTCTTTTACCAAAGACAGGTAATGCTTGCTTTCTTCCTTGAAATTTAAAATGTCATAGCAACCGGCTATCCCATAAAGAATGTTTATGTTTTCAGGGTCTAGCGCCAAAGCTTTCTTAAAGTAAGGAAGTCCCTTTGCTGCTAAATCTGCTTTTTGATCATCTGCCTGCATTGCTTCCATAAAATCTGCCTCTTCATCTAGGTTTTCTATAATGTCAACAGCGCTGTTAAAGTATATAAGACCAATTTCATTATAAGTTCCTGCTTTAGAGGAGTCTAATTCTAAAGATTTTTTATAATAATATATTGCTGAATCTAAATTATTAGAATTTGAAAGTTTGCTATTTTGGTATTTAGTATAATTTCTAGCAGCTAGAATATTATAAAACTCAGTGTCTTCTTTTGTAAAGTCTAAATAAGGGTTTGAAAGTTGCTTAATTTGTTTGTATTTTGAGTAGTTTAAAAGAGCACCTTCAAAATTTGATGAAGTATCCTCTATAATTTTAGCTGCATCTTTATAATAATAACCAGCAAGAGTTTTTAAATAACTTGTAATTGGGGCTTTTAATTCTTTATTAATATCTAACTTTTTTGCGATTAAAATACTTTCTAGCATTTTATCACGTAAGTTATACTCTTTAGTTGATTTGTAATAAGTCTTATAAAAAAGAGATAGGTTATACCAATTAACTTCATTATTTGCTTGCTCAGGACAATTTGTTATAGCTGAGTCCATTAGCGAGATAGCAATCTCGTATTTTTTTGCAACAAAGGCTTTTTCTGCGTAGCTAGAATATAAGCAATACTTATTGTAGTCTTGCCCAAAAGAAAACAAAGCTGTAAACAGAATTGAAATGGTTACTATATAAGTGTTTATTTTCATATTAAAGCACATCTACAGCTAACTTGGTTAACGTTTGACTTATCACTAACTCTTTTTGTTTGGCATTTGATTTACTTATTTCAAAAGCTAAACGGCTATTTTTAGACAGAAAATTAATTATAACCCCATCATTTAATAATCCTTTTTCCTCACCTATAACTAATGTTTTATCTTTTTTTAATTTTTCTGCAAGTTCAGCAGCAATTTTCTTATCGTATGGGGAAACATATAATAAGTGAGGGTTTTTTACATCGGTGAGTTTTGGATAAAAAACAACTTCAATTTTTTGACCGCCAATTAACTTTCCTGTATATGATTGTTTTAATTGATCGTAAAAAGATTTGTCAGCTAAAATCCCAATACTAAAACTCCATTTCTTATATTTTTGAGGCCAATCAACATTTTTTGCAAACTGGTATACATAAATTCCTTTTATTTTGTTGTTGGCCCTAGCTGCACCACTCTGAGCTAAGCAAAGTGTAAAACTAGCTAGAAATAAAATAAATATGGTTAAAAATGATTTCACTTAGTAGAGGAATATGTCTATGATGCAAGGTACAAAAAAAAATTAACAATTAAAGATCCACTAAAACTATGCCAGACTGCTATTTCTTTTTTCTTAAAGTTTTTTTTGGCACTTTTTTATTCGCTCTTCTTTTGTCGCTTATCTGGCCCTGGTCTTTTCTTCGTTTTCTAATCTTTTGGCGATGTTTTTTCTTAGATTTTGTAGCAAAAGGGCTCAAGTTTACATCTGTTCTGTAACTTTTTTGACGTTTACTACTAAAAGGGTTAGCTCCAGTTTTTAAGGGTTTGTTTTTCTTTTGAAATAATGGGCGACCTTTTGATTTTTTTTTCTTTTTTTTCTTTTTTGATGAAGGATCTCGATATTGCCCATAGGCTTCACTTATAACACTTCCAAGAAGTGTTAAGGATAAAATTATGAGCAGTTTTTTTAAGATAACAAATGTTTTACTGACCTTCTTCAGCCAAAGTTTGTGCCATTGTTTCTAGGTCTCTATCAAACATATAAAGACCACCTTTATCCTCACCAATTAAATGTAACTTATCTAAAATAGTTCTAGCTAAAGCTTCTTCTTCCATCTGCTCAGAAACGTACCATTGCATAAAGTTGTATGTTGTGTAGTCTTTTTCTGTTAGACATAAATCAACAATGTTATTTATGCTTTCTGTAACATTAAGCTCGTGTTCTAATAATAACTCAAAAATGTTTGATAAGTTTTTAAATTCTTTAGGTGGTTGGCTTAATGCAGGTATTAGAGCATTTCCTCCTCTTTCATTTACAAAACGGATTAGTTTCAACATATGAAAACGTTCCTCATCACTATGTTTGTACAGAAAATTAGATGTACCAGTCAACCCTAGTGTTTCCGACCAAGATGCCATTGCTAAATAAAACTGAGAAGAAGATTGTTCCAACTCAATTTGTTTGTTTAATGCAGTTTGTATTTTTTCTTTTAACATGTGTAAACTATTTGATAGTTCAAAGCTATTTAAAAATAGGCGAAATAAATAACGTTTTAAGGGTAATTTTAATTAACATTTTTAAAGCAGAATAATACTAAACAATTATGCTTATAGTTTATTCGTTCAATTATATTATCTGTTACCAGTAGCTATAAGAATATTTTATAATTTTTATGTAGTTGGTCTCAATATCTTGAATTAACAAGGCTTTCATTAGTAATGTAGATTTGTTATATATAATTTCTTTATGTGTAATGTGTTTGTCATTTTTATACTCGTCTATGTATTCTAAGTTACCCAACTCATCATATTTAAAAGTTGTTGATGTGTTTTCTGTCTTGTTATAATTAGGAAAATAGGTCTTTTTACTTACAAAGCCTTTATCGTTGTACTCAAATTTGGTAATACTTTTCCTTTTATTAATAATTAGCTTTTTTACAATTTTGGAAACTAATTGGTGTTCATTGTAGTGTGTTGTAATTGTTTGGTATTTCTTACCTTGATTGTTATAAGTATGTTTACTTAAAGTGCTATCGGTTTTGTCGTAGCTAAAAGATTCCTTAACTATTACGTGTTGTTTGGCAAGTTTAAAGTTGTTTTTATTTCGGTTACTATTCTCATCTCTACAATATGTTTTGCTCGTGATTAGATTATCAGAATTATAAGTATAGTTATTAGAAAAGAATCCGTAGCTGTCGTTTGTACGTTGTACAATTAATTGCTTTTGATTATTATACACGTAATTGACCACCGTTGTATCTTTTTTAGTAGATCCATTAAACGATCGGTATTGTTTACTTAGTAGTCCGTCTTTATCAAAAATATAAGTATTAACTAAGTTACGTTGTTCAATTACTTTTAAACTCGCTTTTGTAGAGATTACTCCTTTAATCTCTCTAATTCCATTCGTTTTTATAAATTGATTTGAGAAAAAAGGTTCATCAGTAAATACAGCACATTTACTATTGTCTAGTAATTGAGCATTAGAATTAGTTACTGTAAATAATAAAAGAAGATATAAAAGACACTTCACAAGCTTAATTTGAGTTAATTTTCTTTGGTAAAATCAAAGATGATGTCTTTGTTAGTTTAAATGATATTGATGCTCGACCATTTTTTCCTGATGGACCAAAATAGACATGTATTTTAGTTTATGAATTAAGAACTGGATTTTTTTAAGTGGATTATAACGAAATAGCTTTAGTTTTTCCTCATTTTCTAGGCTTAACAAGCTAATTATTTGCTGTATATTTTCTGAATCTGAGGCAGTTAAAAGTTTATTAAATAACAAATGATTATAATCATTTGCCAGTTTCGTTAGTTCTTCAGTTGGTGAAATAAATTGATTTTCTAATAAAGTAACTGTACCATTAGGATAGAGACGATCCTCTTTTTGAGCTTCAAAAGAAGTTAACTTAAAGTTCTGTAAACATTCTATTTTAACATCAATTTGTCCGTCTTGGTAAATTTTTGAAATTTCTACGACTTTAACCACGCAGCCATATTCATGCAGTTTGGTAGTACTTTGGTAAGGAATGCCAAAACAAGCCTCTTGCTCTATACATTCATGAATAAGTTGCAAATATTTAGGTTCGTAAATGTGTAAAGTCGTTTGTTCTTGATTTAATAAAAACAATTTTAACGGAAAAAGTCCTATGATGTTTTGATAGCTCATACGTCGGAAAAAATATTTTTTTTGGGAAGTGAAATAACTTCTTATTACAAAGGTTCGCTTTTTTTAAGCTGTTCGCAATAGTCGGTTTTAAAGGATATTCACACTGTAATTTGAATTACTTTAATTAAGGTGCTTTAAATAATTGTTTTTCAGATTTTTAACATTATTTTTTTAGTGCTTAAAAATTATATTTTAACAGAAAACGGATTATTTCCTTTATTTTTAGCCATACAAAGTCACGCAGAAAATGATAACAACCGATCAGTTAAAAGAAATAGGAGTAAGGTTAGATGCATTATATGGTTATTTAGAAATAGAAACCAAAAAAATGCAAATAGAGGAGGAGGATTTAAAAACTCAAGATCCAGATTTCTGGAATAAGCCAAAAGAAGCAGAAGCATTATTAAAAAAGTTAAAGCATAAAAAGTTTTGGGTAGCTACTTATCAAAGCGTTAGAGATGAGTTTGATGATTTGGAAGTTTTGTTTGATTTCTGGAAAGAGGAAGAAGCGACCGAAACAGAAGTTCAAGAAGCTTACGAAACTTTATTAGAAAAAGTAGAAGAGCTTGAGTTTAAAAATATGCTAAGCGCTGAAGAAGACTCTTTAAATGCAGTGTTACAGTTAACAGCTGGCGCTGGAGGTACAGAAAGTTGTGATTGGGCTGGGATGCTAATGCGTATGTACATTATGTGGGCAGAAAAAAATGGAATGAAAGTAAAGGAAATCAATTATCAAGCTGGAGATGTAGCAGGAGTAAAAACTGTTACGCTAGAAATTGAGGGAGATTTTGCTTTTGGTTATCTAAAAGGAGAGAATGGTGTGCATCGTTTGGTACGTGTTTCCCCTTTTGATTCTAATGCAAAACGGCACACTTCTTTTGCTTCGGCGTATATTTACCCATTGGTTGATGATACAATTGATATAAAAATTAACCCTGCAGATATAAAGTGGGAAACATTCCGTTCTGGTGGTGCAGGTGGACAAAATGTAAATAAAGTAGAAACAGGAGTTCGTGTTCGGCATAAACCATCTGGAATTATAATAGAAAATACAGAAGGAAGATCGCAATTAGGAAATAAAGAGAAGGCATTACAGTTGCTTAAGTCGCAGCTTTTTGAGATTGAACAAAGAAAACAACAAGAAGCTCGAAACGCAATAGAATCTGAAAAGAAAAATATAGAGTGGGGCTCTCAAATTCGTAGTTATGTATTGGACGATAGGCGAGTGAAAGATCATAGAACAAATCACCAAACTAGTAATACAGAAGCCGTTTTAAACGGAGATATAGATGCTTTTCTTAAAGCTTATTTAATGGAGTTTGGAGGGTAGTTGTAAGATAAATAAAATTAAACCATGAAAATATACCATAACCCAAGATGTTCTAAAAGTAGAGACAGTTTTAATCTACTTTCTGAAAAAGGATTAAAGTTCGAAGCGGTAGAATATTTAAAAACACCTTTGTCTAAAGATGATTTAGTACAAGTTTTAAAACAGCTTAATATTCCTGCAAAAGACTTAATCCGTAAAGGAGAAAAAGATTATAAAGAAAACTTTAAAGGAAAAGAGTTATCTGAGGACGAGTGGATAGAAGCAATGTTGGAGTTTCCAAAATTAATAGAGCGGCCAATTGTTGTAAAAGGAGATAAGGCAGTAATAGGAAGGCCATTGGAAAATGTAATTGAACTATTAAAGTAGCACTACACTTAATATAAGTTACATTGAAGTATGGAAATCACTATTTATACAGATGGTTCGGCATTGGGAAACCCAGGTAATGGAGGTTATGGCATTGTATTAATGGCTGGCAAGCATTACAAAGAGATTAATCAAGGTTATCGTATGACGACAAATAATCGTATGGAGCTTTTGGCGGTAATTGTTGCGTTAGAGACCTTAAAAGAGGGTGGGCATAATGTTCATATTTATTCCGACTCCAAATATGTGATTGATTCTATTGAAAAAAAATGGGTTTTCGGATGGGTTAAAAAAGGATTTAAAGGCAAAAAAAATGCTGACCTATGGAAACGTTTTTTAAAAATTTATCCTAAAAATCAAGTTTCATTTACTTGGGTTAAAGGGCACGCGGGGAATAAGTACAATGAAGTTTGCGATCAGTTAGCTGTAAAGGCAGCTTACAATAAAGAAAATCATTTAATAGATGAATGGTTCGAGAATGAGCAAAAAGTAAGTAAAGGATTGGGTTTATAATCCCTAAATACAGAAAATAAATTACACTGTACATAATACATTAATATATGAAAGCAGCAGTATTAATAAAACATGCAATTGCAAACGAAGCTTTTGAGATTCAAGAAATCAAAATTCCAAGTTTATTAGAAGATGAAGCTTTAATAAAGGTAGAAGCATTTGGATTAAATTTTGCAGATGTTATGGCAAGACAAGGTTTGTATCAAGAAGCGCCACCTTTGCCTAGTGTTTTAGGGTATGATGTTGTAGGAACAATAGAAAAGGTTGGAGATAGTTCTAATGACAATTTACTAGGAAAGAGAGTGGTTTCTATGACTCGTTTTGGAGGTTATGCTGAATTTGCTAAAACTAAAGCTGCAGGAGTTGCCGAAATTTCAAAAGAATTACCTGCTGGTGAAGCGTTAGCATTAGCAACACAATATTCTACAGCATATTTTATGGCGTATGAGTGTGTTTCTGTTTTTGAAGGAGATAATATTTTAATGCATGCCGCAGCAGGTGGAGTAGGAACAGCTTTAGCTCAATTATTAACATTAAGAGGGTGTACAATTTTTGGATTGACCAGTTCTAACGAAAAGTTTGATTACTTAAAAAATCAAGGTGTACATTATCCAATCAATCATACAAAAGGAAATTATGAAGATGAGGTTAGAGCTGTTCTTGGTGGAAATAAATTAGACGTTGCTTTTAACTCAGTTGGTGGCTCTACCTTTAAAAAAGACCGAAACTTATTACAAAAAGGAGGTAGGTCAGTATTATACGGTGTAGCAGAACGTTCTGGAAAAGGAAAAGGAAAATTACCAACGCTAGATTTAGCTTGGAAATTTGGAATT
Source organism: uncultured Flavobacteriales bacterium (assembly GCA_937924345.1). GTDB lineage: Bacteria > Bacteroidota > Bacteroidia > Flavobacteriales_D > Parvicellaceae > S010-51. The sequence goes on from CALDTD010000189.1 coordinate 13,296, forward strand.
TTCTCTCCAATTCAAATGTTGTTACATTCTCAAGCAATTATAGGGGTGAATATGTTGCATATTGCAGACGAAAAACCACAAGTAATTAAACGTTGTTTAGATGCTGTAGTTAAACTTACCGATGAGAAAAAAATAAAGCCTTTTGTTGGGGGTGTTTTTAATTATAAAGAGATTGGAGATGCACACGCTTTGTTAGAAAGTCGAAAGTCGAAAGGGAAAATAATTGTGGAATGGTAACCAGAATTACTACAATTTCAAATAAGAACTTTTTTACACTATGAAACATTTACTTTTACTTAAAATACTCATTATTTCTTTTTCTGTTTTTGGAAACAGTTCTTCTCAAATAATAAAAGGGATTAGCGTTAAAAGTTTAAACCAAACAGATTTAAGCACATCAGATAATTACACTTTAATTACGAATTCTAATGGTGGTGGAACTTATTTTTTAGATGAAGAAAATACTTTTTTAGTTGATTGTCATTTTCTTTCAGCAAAACCTTATCAGGAAGTTTTTTTTATTATTAATAATGATACACTAAAGTATAATTCTTTGACTCCGTTTTTAATTACCAATATAAAAAAGGTAGAGTATGACTTACAAGTAGTTTTATTAAATGGTAATGAAAAAGTAAATAGTGCAAAGATGAGCCTGCACTTAATTGATTCTGCACCACTTATTAAAAACGATGCAGTTGTTTTAGGATTACTGATTTTAATTTTAGGAGCTATTTTTTATTCAGAAAGCTTAGCAGGTTTTCAAAGGTTTTATAAAATAGTTCCAGGTTTATTATTGTGCTACTTTATCCCCGCGATTTTCAATTCCCTAAACATTATTTCTGGTGAATATAGCAGACTTTATTTTGTGGCGTCTCGCTATTTATTACCAGCAAGTTTAGTATTGTTGTGTTTGAGTATAGATTTAAAAGGAATTGCAAAATTAGGTTGGCGAGCATTAGTTATGTTTTTTACAGGAACAGTAGGAATAATAATCGGAGGACCAATAGCATTACTAATTATTGCGTCTATTGCTCCAAGTGTTTTAGGTGCAGATGCCAGCGAAGTTTGGAGAGGTTTAGCAACTGTAGCAGGAAGCTGGATAGGAGGTGGAGCTAATCAAACAGCCATGAAAGAGATATTTGAAACACCGAACGATATTTTTTCTAAAATGGTAGTTGTAGATGTAATCGTTGCAAATGTTTGGATGGCAGTATTGCTTTACGGAACAGGTATTTCAAAAAAGATAGATCAAAAGTTAAAGGCAGATTCTTCTGCTATTGATGAGTTAAAAAACAAAATGGAAACATTAGCTAAGAAGATTGCGAAAATTCCTACTACAACTGATTTAATGATTATTTGCGCCATTGGTTTAGGAGGTACAGGTTTAGCTCATTTTGGTGCAGATATTATTGCTCCTTTGCTTAAAGGAAGCAAAGATTTTTTATCTAGTATAGGATTATCTTCTTTAACAAGTGGTTTCTTTTGGTTAATTGTTTTAGCTACAGCAATTGGTGTGTTGTTTTCGTTTACAAAATTAAGACAATACGATGGTGCTGGGGCCTCTAAAATAGGAAGTCTATTTTTATATGTTTTAGTTGCAACTATTGGAACACATATGGATATTTTTGCTGTAGCAGAAAGCCCAGGTTTGTTTTTAATTGGTTTTATTTGGATGTCTATTCATGCAATTTTAATGCTGATAGTTGCTAAGCTAATAAAAGCTCCGTTTTTCTTTGTCGCAGTTGGAAGTCAGGCAAATGTAGGAGGTGCTGCATCTGCACCAGTTGTTGCATCTGCTTTTAGTCCATCTTTAGCACCTGTTGGGGTTTTGTTAGCTGTAATGGGATATGCAGTTGGAACAGGTGGAGCTTGGCTGTGCGCAGTACTTATGCAGGCGATTAAAGTTACTGGATAAAGCTATTTTGCTGTGCCTAATAAGTATATGCTTTTGTCAATAGGCTCTGCTAATAAATACAGTTGATTATCGAACTGAAGCGCTTTTTTAGGGCTAAAAATAAGTTGCTCTTTTGTGCCGATAAAACTATTTTTAACAATGGTTTTAGATAAGTTCCCTTGATTATCGATAGTGAATTGACGAGCTCCTACCGCTGTGTTAAGACCAAAATCATTATCTAGTTTTTTATCTGTGTATCCAACCTCATTATAAATAATTGCAATATTGTTATTTGTAGTATCATTAAAACTTATGTAAGAATTCCAATATCCTTTTTCTGTTTTATCGTTTTGGTTTGTTCTTAAAGCTTTATCCCATAGTAATCCTCCTTTTAAATCAAAAGATGTAACAATTAGCCCATCAGAAATTATAGTGTTATTTCCAGTTTTTTTATTGGCTTCGTTTTGCAAATGTTCAAGTATTATAGAAATGTTTTCTTTTTGTTGTATTATTTTACTTGTTTTAAAATAAAAAATCCCCGTTCCATACTTACGCATTGATTTTTCTGAAGTAAAAGCTAGTAAAGTTTCATTACTTATGCCATACTCTTTCTTAAAGATTTTATCGCCCGAAGAGTTAAATTTGGCTATGTATGTGCCTTCAACCCTATTACTATTGGGTGAAGTATATGTACCTCCCACTATTAACTCTCCATCTTCATTTAATACAAATTGAGCATCATGAATTGATTTATAATTAAGTTTAAACTCATTTAAAGAAGTGTTTCCAGTTTTTGAATAGGTTAATAAATAATAATGACTTAATCCGCGTTCTGCTCTATACCTTTTGAGTATAAAGACATCTCCATTGTCATTAATAATAGGGACATTTATCTTTCTTTTTTGAGAAGGAATAGCTCCGATTAAATAGCGCTTAGTTCTTTCAATTTTTAAATTCTGGTCTAAGACAGTAAATACTATCGTTTCTTTACTTCCTTTTCTGTAAGGTATTTCGGTTAAAACAACTATTTTATTTGAATTTGGACTTTTGTCTATTATAAAATTACTATGCAGATTACTGGTTAATGACTGAGTCAAGATTACTTTTTCTGCTTTGTTTTCTAAAACTGATTGGGCAATTATTTGATCTTTTTTTTCCTCAGGAGAATAGACTAAAGAAAAAATTACTAAGTCCGCTCCAACTTCAAAAGTGCCTAAATACTTTCCTTTAAATGAGTAGTTTTTTGAAGTTAAATTTTGCTCACCTTTCTTTTTAAAATCAATACGGATATTCTTTTCAATTGGCTTAAAAATAACAGCATTTAGATTCCTTAAAGGAATGATTTTAGAAATAATATTGTCGCCTTTTTCTTTTGGTTTTGACCAGTTGTAATCGGAAATTTGTCCAAGACTTTGTAAAGTCAATAGTAAAGAAAGAGTTATAGCTATGTAATGTTTTAAATTCACGAGTCTAATACAAAATAACAAATTTTATTTTAAATCGGTTTTTTATAGTTGGGAATAATGTATTAATAGCCTTGTTTTATAATTTATCTTGCCTATATAAATGAGTTCTACCTTATCAGTGTAATATTCCCTTTTTCAAAATATGGTTCGTCTGTTTTTTCGCAACTTATTTCAAGGTAATAAACAAAAACAGCAGGATCACAATTTGCACCTTTAAATGTTCCGTCCCAACCAATAGATTGGTTTGTAGTTTCAAACACTAATTCTCCCCAACGGTTGTAAACTCTAAAAACTAATTCTCCAATATTATTTCCCCTTACAAATAAGTTGTCATTAGCATTGTCGGCATTTGGTGTAAAAGCGTTTGGAACATAAACATCTTCCTCGCCACATTTTAATTCGTTTACTACTATTTTAATGGAATCTGTTTTTGTACAGCCTTCTTTTTCTGCTGTTAGGTAATAAGTAGTTGTGCTTGTAGGTGAAGCATTTGTTGTTGCGCTATTAGGTTGGTCTACTCCTTCAATCCAAGTATAACTGTAACTGGTATCGTTTGGAGTGGCAAAAAGTATAGTGGAATTTCCTTCAATAACAGTATCATTACTAGTAGTTGCATTTAGATTTATAAATCCAATTGGATTTATAGTTACGTCTATAGAATCTATTACAGTACAATTTAATGAGTTTACTCCCACTACAGAATATGTTGTCGAAACCTCAGGCTGAACAGTAATAGTTGGTGTGCCATTTCCCGAAATAATTCCTGTGTTGGGAGACCAAGTGTATGTTAGCGGAAAAGACGGAGCTAAATTGGTTGCGGTTATTGTAGTTTCGTCTCCTCTGCAAATTTGAACTCCAGAAGTTAAGTCTAATTGGCCAGAAGTTACAACAATGTTTACACTGTCTTCTAATGTACAACCTCTGTCAAATATTTGGATGTAATAGATTGTTGGCTCTGTAGGACTAATTGTAATGCTACTATCTTGTAAAGAACTGTTTATTGTGTCAGAAAAATTTAAAGAAGAAGACCAAATATAATTACCGCTCGTTCCGTTTGAACTGGCAAATAAATCAATTATAGAAGTATCGGAACATAAAGCTGTATCATTACTTACTGTCAATGATAAATCAATTACTTCTATCGTAAACGAGAGAACGTCGCTGCAGTTTCCAAATGTGCTAGTAAGTGTATAATTTGTGGTTTGAGAAGGGTTGGTTAAAATTGGAGTAAAACCATCTCCAGAAATAATTACAGAATTAGGAGACCAGTCATGTATCATTGAGTTAAATAAATAGTCGTTTTCTACAGCAACAGAGACGGTGTCTCCCAAACAAATTTGTGATGGTGCTATTACTTGATGATTACCAAAAACAGAACTTACGCTTACACTATCTTTTAAGGTGCAATTTCCATTCTCAATTTGGATATAATAAGTTTGAAAAGCATTCCCAAAAACACTAATTTGATTGTTTGTAATAGGAGTGTTTAGCGTGTCAGTAAAGTTTGTATTAGAAGACCATATAAAATTGGTTGAAGTTCCGTTAGAGTTGGCAACTAGGTCGACTGAAATTGTATCATAACATAAAACAGTATCTTCAGTTACCGAAAGTTCTATTGGTGTTATATTTATAGTATGTTGTAGTGTGTCAAAACATCCTGAGTTTTCTGCAAACAGTGTATAGGTTAAAGAGTTTTGTGGTTGTACAATTACTGTTTCAGTTCCGTCTCCAGAAACAATAGTCGCATCTAGCTCCCAATTATAATTTACATTATTTGTAGAGGCAGTATTCGTTACTTGCAGTGTAATTAAGTCGTTTTGGCAGCCATCTGTAGGCCCGGTAATTTGAGTTTGCCCAAACACAATGTCTATTGCTGTACTATCGGTAATTGTACATCCGTTACTTTCGGCTAAAATATAGAAAATGGTATCATTAGTTGGAAGAACAGAAAGGTTTCCGTTTGAGGTTGAAGTATTAAGGGTGTCTGTAAAAAGGTTGTTGCTAGACCATATAAAGTTAGTGTTTGATGAAGATGAAGTAGCGTTAAAATCTATTCCTGAATTTGCATTACAGATGATAGTGTCATTAGGAATGTTTATATCTACATTCACTACACTCAAAATAAATTCTAATGTATCTAAACAACCTTCAGTATTCAGTGCCACAGAATATGTAGTAGTTAAAGTTGGGTTTGCTGTGATGCTTGATGTTCCGTCTCCTAAAAGAATACTTCCATCAGGTGACCAGTCATAAGTAGTTAAGTTTCCATTTTGAAAGTTTGAATTTGCTGAAATAGTTGTAGTTTCATTTGTACAAACAATATTGTCTCCAGACAAAGAAGTAGTACCGTAAATAGTTGTCACTTTTACACTGTCATTAAGTTCACATTTGTTATTATTTACTTTTACAAAATAAGTATTGGTATTTGAAGGGGTAAATGTATAAGTGCTATCTAATGTGTTACTATTGAGTGTGTCTAAAAAGGCATTTGAACT
>CALDTD010000190.1 GCA_937924345.1 uncultured Flavobacteriales bacterium
TTCATTTCTGTAATTTTAGAGGTTAATTTTTGGTAAAAACCTAAATGTTTTGCCCGCCAGGTAACGGTTTCCCCTAACTGTATAAGCCCAGAAGTTCTTCCTGCAATTGCTCTTTCCTTTGTTTTGTGTGCACTCAATTGGTGAAAGTCTATACTTCTAGATAAATCAAATACAATAGACTTCGGAGCATTAATTTTTGTTTTAAGTCTTATGAATGGCATAATTACGATGATTTTAAATCTTCTAGTGCTTGGTTTATATTGGTGAATTTAAATTTAAACCCCATATCTAATAATCGCTTTGGCGATACCCATCTACTTTTTAGGACTAATTCTGTTTCGGTACCAATAATTACAGCTCCAATTTTCAATAACCATTTTGGCTGCGAAAAGCCAAACCCAATTCCGTGCGAATTCCTTAATGCTGTCATGAACGTATTATTATCAATATTTGAAGGAGCAGTTGTATTAATAGAATTTTCAATTTGTTTATTTTCAATTACAAAATCAACAATAGATATAAAATCTTTAATGTGAAGCCAGGCGAACTTTTGTTTCCCATTTCCTTGCTTACCACCAAGGCCTAAATTTGCCAATTTAGAAAGAACTGGATAGACTCCGCCGTTATTACCTAATACTAAAGAAGTTCTTAATGCTACTTTTCTTGTTTTTGGTGTTTGACGGCTGTAAAACTCTTTTTCCCAAGATTTTGCAATATTCATAGAAAAGTCATCGCCTATTTCTCCATTTTCTTCAGTCATCACTTTGTCTTCAGAGTGGCGATAAATTGTAGCTGTACTAGCATTAATCCAAAGTAGAGGAGGAGTTAAACTTTTAGAAATCACTTCTCCCAAAATTTTTGTAGAGTCTATTCTAGAGTTTAAGATTTCTTTTTTATTTGCTTCGTTATATCTACAATCAACTGATTTACCTGTAAGATTTATAAGTACTGCTGCTTCATCAATCCATTTAGACCAATTACTCTCTGTTTTTCCATCCCACTTTTCGTAAATAATATTGTCTTTTGCTTTTTTCTCATTTCGACTAAGAATAATGACTTTATCTCCTTTGTCTGAATAATGCTTGGCTAAGTTTTTTCCTAAGAAACCTGTCCCTCCTGCTATAATTATTGTTTTCATGATATTACTTTATATATTAAATAATGATTTTCTCTTCACTAAAGTCAGCTCCAAAATTGTTATTGCTTTGATTTCTTTTAGCGGCTTTTTTTCCTTTAAAGAATAAGAACAAGTTTAAGAAAAGCATTATACCTAAATAAATAGAGAAGCCTCCAATTTTTTGACTTAAGACCTCAATTACTTCTCTGTACGTTACCACTCCATAAAATTTAACTTCTAAAAGACAGAGCGCAAAGCCGATATTAAAGAGATAAAACCCGACTTCAAATAGGCGATTAGTTGCCAAAGCAATATCTTCTCTTCCCCTAAAAATATCTAGCATATAAACTTTTCCATTTTTAAATAAAATATGTGCTACATAAAGTGTTAATGAAATACTGATTGTTAAGTAAATAAGGTAGGTTGTAATGATGTGATAATTTTCCATGATGTTTTATTTTAGTGATGAATTAATTTTTGATTTTTACTAAATAGTGCTAATCCGATTACATTTATAAAATGCATTACAGCTAGTAAGAGTAATAGATTTCCTAATTTGTTACCGACAACTTTTATAAGTTTCGAAAGCGTTGTGATTTCCTCCCAATAAGTAATTTCTATTGCAGCTTTTCCTAAATTAATAAGGTAATAGCCGATTAATAATAGTTTGTTGATCGATTTTACATAAGTTTTGTGGTAATTAAAGATTTCTAATAAGTACACTTCTCCATTTTTAAAAAGTATCCATCCTACTTTGATTGTAATGAAGAAGCTAAAGAAGAGGAAGATAAAATAACTTGTAATTTGGTATTCCATAAATTAGGTTTTAAGTCTTTACATGAGAGCGAATTTTTACTTGTTTATATTGAGCCAGCGATGCGCATTAAGAATTATATAATTTATTACTCCTAAAAATGCACCGATGAATAAGGAATAAAATGTTCCATATAGAGACATTATGAAAAGATTTGGTAAACCAATTGAACTAATAAATGCGATTAATATTCCAATATTGTAACTGATTATTGTTGTTAGAATTCCTTCCTTAAGTAAATAGATAAATTGAATTCTCTTATTGTTATATCTGTAAGTCATATACCCAATAGTTAAATATATAGTTATAATAAATATTATATATTGATAGCTTATTCCAATAATCAATAGTGGAATTACTATACCGCTAGATAATCCAAAAGCAGCTATTCGTGTAATTAATAATTTGTTATCCATGTGTTTTATTTTTTTTAAACTTTCAGTAAATATTGAAAGTTTTGATTAAATTTTTTTAAGCGAATAGTTTTAGTAAAGTTTTCATAAACCAACTTCTTTCTGCGTTACTAGCTTTTGTTAGTGTTTTATCGGCTCTAATTGCCATATCGTTAATTTCATTTACTTGTTTTATAAAATGAGTAGTAGCTTCCTTATTTTCGTTTTTTTCTATTTCTATAGTTTGGAGCTGAGCCAATACATCTAACATAGGGTGTAGTTCTTTTTGTTGACGCATTTTAATAATCCGCTGTGCTACTTTCCAAATGTCTTTCTC
>CALDTD010000191.1 GCA_937924345.1 uncultured Flavobacteriales bacterium
GGTTGGAAATAACTAACCTTATTATTTTGATTAACAGTTGTTTTAATAGTTGTCCACTGAACAGAAAAATCTACGGATTTTGATTGAGCAATAGTTTCACCGCGATAAGCGAAAATTAAACTCAACATCAATACCACCACAATTCTATTAATCATAAATTTCTAAATATTAAATCCTAAGTTGATAACGTCTATATTGTTATTATATTGCCTCTTATAATTTAACAAATATAAGACAAATTTGTATCATTTTTTTTTGTAACATTGCATAGTTCAGCATATTAATTATTTACATGAGTAAGATACTTAATCAAACATATAAGATATTTATCACAACTATATTTGTTTGTATATTATTCTGCCCTGTAAGTGCTCAAGATGCAGAATTCACTCAGTTTTACGCTAACCCTCTATACTTAAACCCAGCGCTTACCGGAACAAAAAAATGTCCAAGAGTTAATATTAATTACAGAAATCAGTGGCCTGGTCTATCTGCAACGTTTATTACAACAAGTGCAAGTTACGATCAGTATGTCCCCGCACTATCTGGAGGTTTGGGCTTAATGATTGTTTCCGACAGAGAAGCTAAAACCCTATCCACAACAAGAGTTAGTGGATTATATGCCTATCAATTTCAAGTTGATAGAAAGTTTTCGATCAGAGCAGGCGCGGAAGCAACATTCTTTCAGAAGTCTTTAGACTGGTCAAAATTGACATTTGGAGATATGATAGACTCTAGAAGAGGTTTTGTTTTTGAATCCGGTGATATTCCGAGAGGAGGGACACGATCGGGAATGGATTTTTCCGTTGGCCTAGTTGGTTTTTCAGAAAACTTCTTTATAGGTGGAGCAGCTCACCATGTCACTACACCAGATGAATCTTTAATTGAAGGTAATAGTCCTATTCCTGTGAAATTAACTGCCCATGCTGGAGCAGTAATACAATTGACAGAATCGAGTTCAAGAGGTGGAAATGATGGACTATCGTTATCTCCAAATATTTTATTCCGCTCTCAAGGACCAACTAATCAATTAAACATGGGATTATATGTTAATAAAGGGGTGCTAGTTGGAGGAATTTGGTACAGAAATGGTGACGCATTTATTGTTTCTTTGGGAATTCGTGCTTCAAATATCAATATTGGTTACAGTTATGACGCAACAATTTCGAAAATATCCTTAGCTTCGGGAGGAGCACACGAAGTTTCTATAAACTATACCTTTAAATGCAGAACAAAGAAACGAACATTTAGAAGTGTTACTTGTCCTGAGTTTTAATTTTTTTTTATTAATTTTGTAACCTAATCTGAAAATTTCAGTTAATTAGGTAAATATATTTGAATTATGGGAAGAATCAATTTGCTTTTAGTATTATCAGTAGTCTTTATATTTGCTGCTTGTTCATACGAACGATCAAGCACTACAGGTTGGGAATTTAACAATTCTGCAAATGGAGGTTTTGAAAAGAAACCTTATGAAGAACAAGAAACTGGTCCTGGATTAATTCTTATTGAGGGTGGTAGTTTTACAATGGGAAGAACAGAGCAAGATGTAATGTATGAGAATCATAATACACCCCGAACAGCAACTGTTTCCTCTTTTTATTTAGATGAAACGGAAATTACCAATCATCAATACGGAGAATATCTGTATTGGACAGGAAGAACTTTTACTGATTTCCCATCAATATATAAAAAAGCTTTACCAGATACTTTAGTATGGAGATCTAAGTTAGCCTACAATGAACCTTATGTAGAATATTACTTAAGACATCCATCTTACAGAGATTATCCAGTTGTAGGGGTAAATTGGTTACAAGCAAACAATTTTTGTGCTTGGAGAACTGATAGGGTAAACGAATACATTTTAATTAGAGAAGGGATTTTAGTAATGAACCCTGATCAACAAAATAACCCTTTTACAACAGACGCCTATTTTGCTGGACAATACGAAGAGGGATTAAACGAAGCTGGTCAAATGCCAAATCTAGATCCATCAGCAGCATCTGGAGATAGAGCTAGAGACATGGGCACACGTAATGTAAGAATGGAAGATGGTATTCTTCTTCCACGTTACCGTTTACCAACTGAAGCAGAATGGGAGTTTGCTGCTTATGGTCTAATTGGGAATACCGTTGACGGAAGGATTACTGAAAGAAGAATATATCCATGGAATGGACATTGGGTAAGAAACCCTGATGATAAGTGGCAAGGAGATATGATGGCTAATTTTGTAAGAGGTAGAGGTGATTATATGGGAATCTCTGGAAACTTAAACGATAATGCAGATGTTACTGCTCCTGTAATCTCTTATTGGCCGAATGATTACGGACTATATAATATGGCAGGTAATGTATCGGAATGGGTTATGGATGTATATAGAGCTTCTTCATCTGAAGATTATGATGAATTCAGACCTTTTAGAGGTAATGTATTTAAAACAAAAGTTTTAAATGTTGAAGGTGCAATCTCAGATAAGTATGAAGAGCCTGTTTATGATTTAGATGGAATTAAGCAATATTTAATAGACTTTAAAGATGAGCGTCAAGGTGATATTGATAGAGTTCATGGTTACGGAGCAAGAGAAGATAAAGTAGATGAATTAGAAATGGCCTTGTTTAACGCTATCGATGTTCAAGTAGCTGAAGCCTTTAGATTAAGAAAAGATAAACAACATGCTCAAGCCGCTGAAAGAATAAAAGAAATTGAAGATGTATATTTAACTATCAACGACTCTATTCAAGGTTTAGACGGTTATGATGAGTACGAACTAGAAATTATTCCTATGTTAAGAGAAGGGTTGTCTGAATTTATTTTAAATACTCCTGGTAATGTTAAAATGAGAGAGGTAACAACAGAAGAAAATATTAAAAGAAGAAATTATAGAGTTGCCGATAACATTGATGAATTAGATGGAGATTTAAGATCTTCTTTATACTATCCTAACGGTGATATGGGTGGACCTATGATTGAAGCTATTAATGCTAATCCAGAACAGAAGAATACTGGTAAAAAAGAGGATTGGGTTATGTATCAATCTGGAAAGGATCAAACATTGGCAGGTGCTAGAAACCCTACAACACTTGTATCTGATAAATCTAGAGTTTTTAAAGGTGCATCTTGGAGAGATAGAGCATACTGGATGAATCCAGGAACAAGAAGATTTTTAGATGAAGACCTATCAACTTCTACTATTGGGTTTAGATGTGCAATGGATAGAGTTGGAAGTCCTGTAGGATTAGGAAGTAAAAGAAAGTAATTTATATTAATAATTAGTTTAAAAGCTACTCTTACGAGTAGCTTTTTTTGTTTACAAAATTAAAAAATGAGCACAGTTAAAAATTGGATAAGCGCATTTAGACTTAGAACACTTCCCTTATCCCTTTCATGTATCCTTACTGGAAGTGGTTTTGCTATATATTTCAATCAATTTAATTCGTTAACTTTTGGGTTATGTGTGATCACTACAATTCTATTACAAATTTTATCAAACCTTGCAAACGACTACGGTGACACAATAAAAGGAACAGACAATGAAAACCGAGTTGGTCCAGAGCGAGCAATGCAAAGTGGAGTAATAACCAATAAACAAATGAAAGTTGCTATAATTATAAATAGTTTACTTGCTTTTACTTCTGGGCTAGTATTAATATTTACAGCATTTAAAGAAGGTGATAAATCTATAATTTTGTTGTTTATACTTTTAGGCATAGCCTCAATAGTTGCAGCCATTAAATACACAATGGGAAAAAAACCATATGGCTACTCAGGGTTAGGCGATATATTTGTTTTTTTATTTTTTGGCCTAGTTGGGGTTATGGGCACCTACTATCTTTATACACTTCAATTTGAATTTAAACTCCTTTTCTTTGCAGTACCTATAGGATTATTAA
>CALDTD010000192.1 GCA_937924345.1 uncultured Flavobacteriales bacterium
ATTGCAATAGAATTATTTACTGCTGCACAAGCATTAGAATTTCGTAGACCTAAAAAATCGTCAATTATAATAGAGAAAATGTTAAGAAAGTACCGAAAGCAAGTAGCTTTTATAACTGATGACGTTGTAATGCAACCAGAAATGAAAAAATCAGCGGATTTTATTCGAAATTATATGCTCTAGTTTTTATAAAGTGACAATTTTTTAAAATATATGAAAAGAGTTAAACTATTATTTATTGGATTATTAATTATCCCATTACTTTCAATGACAATTGGAAAAATTGAACTTAAAGTTAAGTCATTATTAAGTGATAAAGTGGAATTAAAAATACCAACTGAGTTTGATATAATGTCAAAAGAATTAATTGAACTAAAATACCCTTCAGAAAGAAGACCAACTCTTGTGTATTCAAATGAAAGTGGTGGAATAAATATTGGACTAAACCTTACAGAAAATAAAGCATCTCAGGAATTAATTGAGTTATATGTAGAGAATTTTGTTAGTGCGTTTAAAAATAAGTATCCATCAGCCGAATGGAAAGATTCGGGAGCAAAAATTATCAACGGAAAAAATGTTGGCTTCCTTAAATTAATAACACCAGCAATTGACACTAAAATATATAACGTTTTGTTTTTTACAGACTTAGAAGGGAAATTACTGTTATGCACTTTTAACTGCACTGAAAAAAGTATAACAAAATGGGAAACAACTGCCGACGAAATAATGAATTCTTTAAAAATAAAAGAATAAGCAAATAAAAGATTAAACTACATTAATACTCCTGAATATTAGCTTGTAACTTTTTTCTTAAAAAAGAACCTAAACTAGCTTCGTTAATAAAAATAGAAGTTCATAATAAGCTGTCGTAATAATAATATTTACTTTCGTTGGGGTGTTATTTGTGAAAGCAAATTAACATTGAATAAAAAAACGAATAAATTAAGTCATGAACTTTTCTCTTTTAATAGATAATTTAACTAACCCTGCGTTACTTTTTTTCTTTTTAGGGCTATTTGCAGCTCAGTTAAAAAGTGATTTAGAAATACCACCAAATTCTTCTAAGTTTATTTCATTATATCTTTTGTTTTCAATTGGTTTTAAAGGAGGCCAAGAATTAGCACATAGTGATTTTAATTTCGAAATTTGGGGTTCTTTATTATTTGGGATTCTTTTGGCAAGTCTAGTTCCAGTCTATACTTTTTTTATGTTAAAGAAAAAGTTAGGTATTTTTAATGCAGGAGCAATTGCAGCAGCTTATGGCTCGGTAAGTGCAGTTACGTTTGTGACAGCTGTTTCTTTTTTAGAATTACAAGAAATGGAATTTGGAGGTCACATGGTAGCGGTTATGGCGCTTATGGAAGCTCCATCCATAATTGTTGGGGTTTTATTAATTGCTTGGTTTAATAAGGTAGAAGAGGTTAAAACTTCTTTTGGTGGATTGATAAGACACGCTTTAACAAATGGTAGCGTACTTTTAATAATGGGGAGTTTAGTGATTGGTTTCTTAGCAAGTGAGTCTCAAGCGCAAGGAATTAAACCATTTACAACAGATTTATTTAAAGGGTTTTTAGCTATTTTCTTGTTAGATATGGGAATAACCAGTGGGAAAAAACTAGCTGATTTTCTAAAGAATGGTTGGTTTTCCTTATTGTTTGCGATTATTATTCCGTTAATAAACGGAAGTGTTGTTGCTATTTTGAGTAGCTATATTACTGAAATCGATGGAAATAGATTCTTATTTGCAATACTAGGGGCAAGTGCATCTTATATAGCCGTGCCCGCTGCAATGAAATTAGCTGCACCAAAAGCTAACCCTAGTTTATACATACCAATGGCATTGGCAGTTACTTTTCCGGTTAACATCACTATAGGAATGCCACTTTACTTGTATATTATACAAGTTGTTTAAAATTTAACACTCTTTTTTAGAGGTGAAATAGTTGTTTAGACAGTTGCAAACCTATATTTGGTCTTATATAGTCCTTAATATTTGTTTATAATCTGTTAAAATACTATAATTGCGTCAAGTTATGTTGGGAATTACGTCTACCCTGTATTAACTTTAAACATTATAAACAAAGACGAATAATACTATGGAAATTTTAAAAGAAGCTCAAGCATTCGAAGATTCCAAAATGAGTCACATGTCAACAAGTGATAGAGTAGTAGCATCGAGAGAAGCGAAAAGACTAATACTAGCTATAAATGAGATTTATAAAGAAACGCAAGATCCAGAATTAATGGATGTGATGAAGCGATTAACAGCGAAGAAGAAAAAAATTGAAGTAAGATTAAAAGGAAGACCTGATAAAGGTTAACGTTTTTTAGTTATTAAATTTTATTAAATGGAATTTGAAGTTTTCGAGTTCCATTTTTTTTGCCATGAATTTAGATTACAATACAACTTGTCCTTGCGGAAGTGATATAGAATATAGTTCTTGTTGTGCACTTGCTCACAAAAAAGTAGAGTTAGTAATTACAGCAGAACAATTAATGCGTTCAAGATATACAGCATTTACATTAGCTATGGGTGACTATTTAATGAAAAGTCACTATAGATCAACAAGACCCCTTTCTCAAAAAAAATCAATTGTAAAGTGGGCAAAATCTGTTGAGTGGAAAGGGTTACAAATTATAGCTAAAACGAAAGGATTGGCAACTGATACAAAAGGAACTGTAGAATTTAAGGCCTTTTACTTTGAAAATGGTAAGTTAGAGTTTATTCATGAAAACTCAGCTTTTATAAAAGAGAAAGGTTGTTGGTATTACCTAGGGTATGCCTAATTAAAACGCCAAGCTAAAACGCGACTTACTTTATTACCTTGCCCCATATTTATCGTTTTAACTTCTTTAGCATTTACTTTTTTTAATGCTTTGTAAAGTGGTTCCAAATTTCTATAATCAGAGACTAACGTTGTAAACCAATTACATTGTTGTTTGTAGTTTAAACTTTCGGTTACCATAGTGCTGATGAACTTTTTTTCACCACCAACACACCATAGCTCGTTATGTTGTCCACCAAAGTTTCTTTTTAATTCTTGAGCTTTATTGCCGTTTAAATTCTTCAATTTTCTAGCAGTTCCTGCTTCTGCTTTTGCTTGTGATGTATGAAAAGGAGGATTGCAAATTACCGCTTCAAATTGCTCATCAGTATTGATTATATTTTTAAAAATTGAATTAGAATCCGTCTGTTTTCTTAGTATGATTTTGCTTGTTAAGCGTTTATTTTTATTGATTATTTCTTGAGCAGCTTCAATTGCTTTTTCATCTATTTCTGACGCTACAAACTTCCAATCATAAACTTTTGAACCGATTATGGGATAAACTAAATTTGCTCCCGTTCCAATATCTAAACAAGTAATGTTGTTATTTTCTTTTCCTATAAGATCAGCAACAATATGTATATAATCTGCTCGTCCAGGAATTGGAGGGCAAAGATAACCTTCTGGAATATCCCAGAAATTTAGATTATAAAAATGCAATAATAGCGATGTGTTTAGTGCTTTTACAGCATCAGGGTTTGCAAAGGCCACAGAAGGTTGTCCTGTTTTATTCTCGATAATATAGTTTTTTAACTTTGGAAAAGTTTTGGTAAGTTCTTCGAGATTATATTTCCCTTGATGAATATTTCGAGGATGTAAAGTTGCTTTAGCCTTAATTTTTGTCATTTTTTGCTCTGATTAACAGTTGAGTTGTCGATTATACGATTAATCCTTTAAACTTTATCCTAAAATGATGATTAAAAGCTTCTAAAACTTCAATTTTATTTCTTTTTAAAATATTATTATTGGCTAGTAAATCAAAGAACTGCTGATCGTTTAAACTAAGTAGCAATGGATTTGCATCTTTTTTAAAAACTCCAATTTCAATCCCTATTTCGTAATAACTAATTAAATCTTGCATTACATTACGAATAAAAACTCGTACTTTTTTCCAAACCGTTGGATAGTCATTTTCTATTTGAGTCAATATTAAGGAAGAAAGGTCAAAGGTTTGTACACAAAAAAAGAGCATAGACTTTCTGTAACGCTCTGTATAAGGTAGGGTTATATTTTCTAGAACAGATTGATACTCTTTAATATTATTTAATTTGTAATTAATAGCACATTCCACCATTTCTTCTTTACTTTTAAAATGATTGTAAAGTGTGGTTTTACTTATGCCCATTTCGTTTGCCAAGCCCGACATAGAAATATTAGTAATACCATTGTTCTGGAAATAAATCATCAATTTAATGGTATATTTCTCTTTTACAGCTTCATCGACATATCTTTTTTTATCTACCGTTTTTCTTCCCATTTGTTGTTTAAGATACTGTTTTTTATTGTAGGAATGTTTTTAATCAACATCAAGGTAAGTTTTTTTCAACAACTGTTTGTCCTAAGAGTAGAATTTGTAGTTTTGTAAATGTTAATTTTAATTAACTAAACATGGAAAAAGTATATTTAGAGTTCGAAAAGCCTTTAGAAGAAATTCAAGAGCAAATAAATAGTACAATAGAAGTTGGAGAGAAAGGAAAAGTAGATGTTTCTGCTACATTGGAAGAACTTTCTAAGAAATTAGAGGACACAACCAAAGAGATTTATGCGAATTTAACACCTTGGCAAAGGGTGCAAGTAAGTCGTCATCAGCAACGTCCATATACTTTAGACTA
>CALDTD010000193.1 GCA_937924345.1 uncultured Flavobacteriales bacterium
TACCAAATATAATAATTTAGAATTGCTTATAACTGATTATGAAAAGAGGTTTGAAGATTTTACAACTGCCTAAGTTATTTATAATGTTTTAACAGCAAAGATTTGTGACGCCATTACTTTGCTTTTAATTTTGTAGTTACAAATAACAGGTTAGTCGGTTTATTACCGAAGTTGATGAGTTCTATTTAGAACTTTTAGAAAAATAAAAATTACGATTATGAAAATAGGGGACCAAATTAGAGCTGTACGAAAACGAAAAAAGGTAACACAAGAGGAACTTGCAGAAGTACTTAATATTTCTCAAAAAGCATATAGTAAGATAGAAAATGGAGAAACTGCTCTTAAAGTAAAGCGATTAAAAAAAATAGCTAACTACTTAAATGTAAGTACAGCTTATTTTTTCGAGAATAATGATGCATTAAAAAAGATAGATGCCATTAAAAACAAGGAAAGAGCACTTTACATAGAAAGAATACAGCATCAAGAGCAAGAGATCGACTTTTTAAAAAGTTTAGTAAAAGTTATGCAAAAATGAGATATTTAATAATCTTGTTTTTTTGTGTCATTCTTTCTAGTTTCTTTGCTCAAGCACCATTTTATCAAGATGTTTTTAGAGGAGGGGTTTCCTGTTCTGGTTTTATGGGGGCTAATGTGGGGACATTAAGAATTAAGATTCCAGATAATTCAATTGTAAGAAAAGCTTTTCTTATTTGTGGTAATAGTTTTAATGATACAATACCACATGAAATTTATTTAAATGGTAATTCAATTATGTTTAATCAAAGTACAAGGGTTTCATCAAACTATAATAGTTCAAGCTTAATGAATATTCTAAATACTCACGCATTTGATATTACAAGTTACATTGATAGTAATATGGATAGTTTAACTATATTTTCTCCACAGTTGTCAAATAATTCATTTTATTATTATCAGGACTTTTTTTTATATATCGCATATAACAATGATCTTTTACCTCAAATAGCTTCGTCAATCAATACGGTGGATAAGGATCTTGAAAGTTCAATAATTAATTCCCATACCTTAATAAGTCCTTTATTTAATGCCCCTGTAGTACTCTCTTTATTAACAGGGCATATGGTTGATTCTCATAGAGACAGTAGTGATGTTTATCTAAACGATTCAATTTATTTAGGTAGAATAGGAGGACACGAACAGTTTTGCTCTGATAGATCTGGAGTTTTTGGAAATTTTTATTATCAAAACGATACCTTGTATGGTTTGAATGATGATACCCCAGATAGTTTAATGAATGGGGCAGATGTACTGGCCAATATTTCTAGTTATTTAAGTGAAGAAAGTTTTAGTTTAACTTATAAATATCAAGACCCATCTGATTCATTTAGTGATCCTACCTCCAATCCGATTTGTGCTACATTTTTAACTTATAACACTAAATGCGAAACTTTAAAAAGTCGTTTAGCAATAGAAGATACTACTGTTTGTGCAGGAGAAGTTCTAGATTTAAAAATAAGCGGAGAGGATAGTTATACCTATGCTTGGCGGTATAGAGGCGAAGTAGTAAGTACAGATACGGTGCTAAGCATAGCTCCCAACGAAAATAGGTTGTACAGTATATTTGTAAGCGATACCAATGGTTGTGGTAAAACAGAAATTATAAATATAAAAGTAAATCCAAATCCTGTAATGTACACCTCTGTTCAAAGTGCAGACTGCCCACAAAGCAATGGAGTTGTTGTAATAGATAGTGTGCAAGGCATAGCTCCACCTTTCCGTTATCAAAAAGAAAACGGAGTATTTCAAACCGCCCCAGTTTATGCTAATCTTCCTAAAGGGGAACATACGATTCGTGTAAAAGATACCAATAACTGTATTACAAGTCTACCAATAACTATTAATGAAGTAAGTAGTACTTTATCAGATTTCAACTTTGAAACACCTTTACCTTTTGTACCCGCTACAATTAATTTTACAAACCAAAGTGAAAACGCAAGCGAGTATCAATGGTTTATCAATGGAAGTTTGGTTAGCACATCCACCGATTTGTCATATTTATTTGAGTCGCCTGGTAGTTACGAACTAGCATTGGTTGCTAGCAAAGCCAATCAAGAATGTGCAGATACTGTTGTAAAAACCATTCTTTTAGAAAGAGAAAATTACTTAGTTGTGCCAACAAGTTGGGGCAAGCAAAATAGTTTGTCGTTGTTTTCTATAGGTTTTGTGGAACTAGAGTTTAGGTTACTGAATAGTTTAGGTCAAGTGGTGCATACGTTATCTAAATCAATTATAAGCGAGGAAGAAATTTTAATTGGAAATAAAAACTTTGCAAAAGGAATTTATTTTTATGAATTATCTGCCACTAAACTTTCTGGAGAAAAAGTAGTTTTAGGGGGTAAAGTGATAAGAATGTAATTTTTGGTTAACCAAAAAATGATTAGATTTTTTGCTATTTAAGTAGTAAATCTTTATATTAATTGAAATGAAGTTTACAAAATACCAAGTAACACAAGAGGAACTTGCAGAAGTACTTAATATTTCTCAAAAAGCATATAGTAAGATAGAAAATGGAGAAACTGCACTTAAAGTAAAGCGATTAAAAAAAATAGCTAACTACCTAAATGTAAGTATAGCTTATTTTTTCGATAATAATGATGCATTAAAAAAGATAGATGCTGTTAAAAATAAGGAAAGAGC
>CALDTD010000194.1 GCA_937924345.1 uncultured Flavobacteriales bacterium
TGCAGATACACCTATTACAGCTGGTCCTTCTAGTAGTTTGCCAGGTTCTTGTTCAGGAAATCAAGAAACTTGTCCTGGAGTACAAACGCAATATGAGAATTTTATGGACTATTCCAGTTGTTCAGTTATGTTTTCTCAGGAACAGGTCGATTATATGAATGCGATGTTGCAAAATGCAACAAGTAGAAATCCTTTGCTTACTTCGGATAAATGCTCTTCTTCGACTTGTATTCAGCCACAATTATCAATTACAAAAACAGATACTTACTGTGAAGGTACGTCTGGAGTTTTGGATGTGACGGCTTCGGGAGGACTTGCGCCTTATGAGTATTCAATAGATGCAATTAACTTTACTACTAATAATGTTTTTAACAACTTATCTCATGGTAATTATGAAATAATAGTTAAAGGAGCCGATGGATGTACTGCTAGGATTAAAGATACATTGGAGTATAGGACAATTGATCTTCAACTTTCGATTACTAAAACAGAAGCTTTTTGCGATGGTCAATCTGGAGTTTTAGATGTTTCGGCAGCTAACGCAACTGCACCATACGAATACTCATTAGACGATGGTGTGAATTATGTAGCCAATAACGTATTGAGTAATTTACCAAGTGGACCTTACGAAGTAACAGTTAAGTCGGCTGAGGGATGTATAACCAAGATAAAAGATACCTTAAAATACGAAGCGCTTGAGGTGGGTATTATCTCTACGTCCTCTTGTCAAGATTATAATGGAGGAAGCATTACAATAACTGCAGCCAAAGGAACTGAACCTTATGAATATAGTTCTGATAATGGTATGAATTACGATAACAATAATTTTTTACAAGGATTAGCGGCTGGCACTTATAATATAAAAGTTAGAGATGCTAATAATTGCGAGTTCGATACCGTTGTCAATATTGGTTTATCTTATATGGGACCTTCAGTAACTACTACACCAAGTAAATGTAATGGCGTTTTAGGTACTGCAACTGTAAATTTTGTTGGTCCAGATATATATACTTTTTCAATAGATTATAATGCGAGTATTCAAACAGGGAATACTTCCTATAATTACTCACAATTAGAGGGAGGTTCTTATCTTTTTCAGTGTAGCGATATAAATGGATGTGTAGAAACAACAACATTTGAAATAGAAAGTGAAGATATACAGCTTTCGATAGCTAACTTGATTCAAGAAACGTGTAATGATAATAACGGAGCATTTGATATGATTTCGACAAGTGGTGTAGATCCTGTCGAATATAGTATTGATGGTGGGCTTTCGTTTGTATTAACGACACAATTTTCAGGATTAGATGAAGGTATCTATTTAACGAAAGTAATTGATAGTAGAGGTTGTGAAGCTACAGATTCTGTTGTGATTAATAATACTGGAGGAGTAACAGGAACAATAAAACAAGATACAATAGTTTGTAATACGGATGAACTGATTTTATATGCAAATGGCACAGGAGAAGGAATTACTTACAGTTGGGATAATGGATTGCCTGCAGATTCTATTCATTCACTATACCCATCCTTAACAACAACTTATAATTTAACTATTTCTGATATTTATAACTGTAGTCTAGATCTATCAACTATTGCAACAGTTCTTAATTACCCGGATTTAAGTTTATCAGTATCGCAAATTGAGTTATGTAATGGAGATTCAATAGAGGTTACTGCAAATGGCGCAACAGACTATTTATGGTCTAATGGAGATACAACTCAAGAAACAAAAATAAATACGCCATTTGGTTTAAATAGTCTTTCTATTTACGGTAATAATGGGCAATGCCAAAGTACAATAACAATCCCAGTAAGCGTTCATGAAATAAATGCTAGTATTACCGATTCTCAATCGGTTTGTATTGGAGGGGCAGCTAGTTTTTTTGTGAATAGTACGACGAATGTTGTTTACAGTTGGAATAATGGTCTGCCAGCCTCTCCTAATCAAAATGTTTTTCCAACTTCTACCACTACTTATCAGGTAGAACTTACGGATACTTACGGATGTAAAGATACCTTAGAAACTGTGGTTGTGGTAGATGAAATGCCAATATTGGATGTTGAACCTAAAACTATAGAAGTGTGTGAAGGCGAAGAAATAGAAATTACTGCTTCTGGCGCAACAGAGTATTTATGGAGCTCAGGAGAGACAACAAATATCATTTCAGTAATTACAGCATCCAATCAGTCGATGAATGTTGAAGGGAAAAATGGTCTGTGTAGCCAAGTAGAGTCTGTTCAAATTATAGTATTGCCAACACCTATCATAGAGATTACTGCAGATGCTACTTCAATAAATACTGGCGATGGAATACAGTTTGGTACAGGAAATTCAAACGCGAATAATTTTGATTGGGATTTTGCTGACGGCAGTACTTCGTCATCACCATTTGCTTATCATGAGTTTTTATTTCCAGGATCTTATCATGTAACTTTAACAGGTAGTGTTGGAGCATGTAAAACTACAGATTCAGTATTAGTATATGTAGGTACGGTTGGAATAAACGAAAGAGAAGATGATGTTTTAATCAATGTTTACCCAAATCCAACCGATGGTATAGTGACTATAAATATAGAGAACGAAGATGACTACGATTTATCTTTACTAGATTACTCGGGAAGAATAATTGAATCATACACGAATAAAGTAGGAGAAATAAAACTTGTATTAGATAATTATGTAAAAGGAGTGTACTACATTAAAATAACAACAAATGAGAAAAGGTACATTAGATCAATTATAAAACAATAGTTAAGCTTGTATGTAGCAATATAACTCAATTGGCTATTAATTTTAAAAAAAGTATATTTGTGAAAAGCATCTTATTATGTTTAAAAACAATAACGATAGTAAAATGAGTAAAAACGCAAATTCAAACTCGCCAGAACGATTAAATAGAATTGTAGAAGGAACTACAATTGAGGGAAGTATTAGTTCAGAAAGTAACATTAGAGTTGACGGTTTTGTTAAAGGAACAATATCTACTAAAGGAAGGTTAGTAGTAGGGGTGTCAGGATCAATTGATGGTGATGTGATTTGTCAAAATGCAGAAATTGAAGGGAAGATAAATGGCTCAATGAAGATTGGAGAATTACTTTCTTTAAAATCAACAGCTAAAATAGAAGGAGATATTACTACTGGTAAACTCTCTGTGGAACCAGGGGCAGTATTTGCTGTTACATGTAGTATGGGAGGTGTAAAGCCATCAGAAAAGAGTACTGCTGGGAAAAAAGAGCCAATTGTAGCTTAAATGAAAAATAAATACCTCCGTTTTGTTTCAGTAGCTTTTCAAATGATTTTGATTATTGCTGGAGGTGCACTTTTAGGAATGTACATAGACGGTGAAGCTAGTAAAACTTATACAATAGTTTTTACATTATTAAGTGTCGTAATTGCTATGTTTTTAGTAATTAAAGAAGCTATGAATATGATAAAGAAGTAAATGTTAAATAGCGCGTTAAAAAAAACTGTATTTTATTCAATATCACTTTTTAGTATTCATTTTATTTTATGTCTATTATTTTTTAAATCCTTTCCATTAATTACTGTTGGAATAATTCATTTATTTTATTTTATAAGCCTTTTTTTAGCTTGCTACTATGTGATAAATCAATATAACAAGTCAGAAGACAAACTTTGGATTGCATATTTATTGGTCGTCACGATTAAGTTTTTTATCTCTTTAGGTTTCTTTTATTTAGTGAAAGAGGTATATAAAATTGGTAAGATAC
Source organism: uncultured Flavobacteriales bacterium (assembly GCA_937924345.1). Classification (GTDB taxonomy): domain Bacteria; phylum Bacteroidota; class Bacteroidia; order Flavobacteriales_D; family Parvicellaceae; genus S010-51. The sequence continues at coordinate 3,736 of CALDTD010000194.1, forward strand.
AAGCGTTAGTACATCTTTTTATATGGTTTTTTGCATATTTGTTAATTGAGGTCTTGTTAATCGTAAACTCAATTCGATCAAAAAGGCATAAAAAATGTCAATAAATCATAATATTTTGTGGTTTCATCAACAAATAAATAGATTGTTTGCATAAACCATTAATAATTTTTAATATTACCTTTTAATATTAATCAGTACAAGTAAAGATATGAGTGAAAAACCAATATTAGTTCCAACAGATTTTACAGAAGTTGCTCATACAGCTATTAATCATGCTGTAGAACTGGCTCATACTATTAATTCTTCGGTAGTAATACTTCATGTTGTAAAATCTGAAGGTGAGGTAGAACTAGTTACAGAAAAACTGATGAGTGAAGTTGCTCTTGCCAAAAGTCTTGATAATGGAGTGAAGGTAACAACTTTGGTAAAAGTTGGAAATATTTTTGATGATATTGGAGATGCCGCAAACGAAGTCAATGCGTCACTTATTGTAATGGGTACACACGGAGCTAGTGGGTGGCAAAAAATAACAGGAAGTAATGCTCTAAAAGTAATTACGAATTCAACTGTACCTTTTATCGTTGTTCAAAAGCAGGTAATGAAAGAGTCGGGTTACGATTCTATTGTAGCTCCGTTAGATTTGCACAACGAAACAAAACAAAAATTACAAATAGTTGCAGATATGGCTGCATACTTCGACTCAGAAGTACATGTAGTTACACCTAAGGAAACAGATGAGTTTTTAATTCATAAGTTAAATGGTAATATTGCTTGGGCAAAAAAGTATTTAGCAGAAAAAGGGATTAGAAATACAACTCATATTTTGAAGAAAAAAGGTGATTTTGTAAATCAAATGATCGAAGTTGCTGATGAAGTAAATGCAGACTTAATTTCTATAATGAATCTACAAAAAAATTCATTGATAGGAATGTTAAGTAATTACGAACAAGATATTATTACGAATAAGAGTCAAATTCCTGTACTTTGCGTTAACCCAATAGACATAGGTGGTACAGGAACAATTTTTACTAGGTAATCTTATACGATAGCAATGGCAACTATGGAAGCGCAAAGCATATTAGATATTTTTAATTTAATGAATGACGGTAGAGTAATCTACGTATTCAATGGAGAGTTTAATTATAAGCTTGTGAACACGCTTCTTACAGATATAAAGAAAGAATTGTCACTTTACAGAGAAAAGAAAAAAGCCGCAAAAAAGACATATAAAGTTTTAGTTGAGTGTCTAGAAAATATTCACAGGCATACAAATAAACCAACTGTTGTAGATGAGCATTTAAACGAAGGAGTATTTACGTTGCTTCAAAATAATAATGGATTTTCTGTATTGGTTGGTAATGTTATAAAGTCTGATGATGTGGAGCCAATAAAAGAGCGAATTTTAGAGGTGAATCAAATGAATGCAGACGATTTAAAATTGCGTTATCGAGAGATGATTAAAGGGGCTACAATTTCCGATAAAGGAGGAGCAGGACTTGGGCTAATAGATATGGCCATGAAGTCTGGAAGTAAACTAATTTATAATTTTGATAAACACACAAACGAAAAACATTTTTTTACTCTTAGAGTAGATATTTTAGCATAAAAAAACGAACAAAATGGAAGTATTAAGCTTAGAATTAACAGATAACACACCAAAAGTCATTTTAGACCCAAATAATCATACGCTAGAATTTGAGGGTGATTCTAGACCTGAAGATGTTCAAAAGTTCTTTCAGCCTATAATGAGTTGGTTAGAAGAATACGAGTCGTTTAGTAAGTCAGCTGGTGATGTAAATTTAGACGCTAACTTTAAATTAGAATATTTCAATTCTTCTTCTGCAAAATATATAATGGATATTATATTAAAGCTAGGAAGTATTGCAGAAGCGGGTAATGTTACTTTAAACATTAATTGGCATTATGACGAAATGGATGAAGATATGTTAGATGCTGGTGAAGAATTTGAAGACATGTTAGATGTTGAATTTAATTTTGTAGTTATACCCGACTAATCATACTTACTTAAAGTAAATTTAGACTCGAAGTGTTTTTTGTGCTTCGAGTTTTTTGTTTTGTACTTTTGATATTAACAAATTTTGAGAAAAGAAATTGAAGTAGGTACATAGCTTATTATGCCTATCCTTACCTTTGTGTTCTTAGTTTGATAAGATTAATTTTTTGTAAGGTTTACTTTTAGTGTCAAACAAATGGCTAGCTATAATTAAAAAGAAATGAAAGTATTTATTCTAATTTTAAGTCTAATAACTTCAATATCAATAGTTTCACAAGGGGCTGGTGGTAAAAGTGGGGTAGCCACATTTTCTGGGAAAGTAATAGATGAATCTACCAAGAAAGCGATGGAGTACGTAACTGTTGCCTTGTTTAGTACAAAAGATTCGAGTTTAGTTACAGGTGCAATTACAGACGGAGTAGGAGAATTTAAACTTACGGGTATAGCGTTAGGAAAATACTACGCCCGATTTTCTTTTATCGGTTATAAAAATAAAATTATAAATGAAATAGAGTTTTCTCCCTCAAAAAGAGAAATAGATTTAAATAAGGTCGTTTTAGCCCCAGATCAAGAGTTACTAGAAGACGTAACGGTTGTAGCTGACAAGCCAGCTGTTGTTTACGAGATAGATAAGAAAGTTGTAAATGTAGAAAATATGACAACTGTTGCTTCTGCCACAGCAATAGAGGTGTTAGAGAATATTCCCTCTATATCTGTAGATATCGATGGAAATATAAGTTTAAGAGGTAGCACAGGTTTTACGTTGTTAATAGACAATAAACCATCTCCAATGCAAGCCTCTGAAGCATTACAGTTAATTCCAGCTTCCAACATTAAAGATATTGAAATAATAACAAACCCTTCTGCGAAATACAATGCTGAGGGAACTAGTGGAATTATAAATGTTTTATTGAAGAAAAATAAACTAGAAGGAATCAGTACGTTGGTTAATTTAAATGGTGGAAACTTTAATAACTATGCTGGAGATTTCTTAGTAAGTATAAATAAGAAAAAAGTCAAATTTAATGTTGGAGCTAATTTTAGAAATGCTAATCGTTTTAGAGATATAATACAAGAAAGACAAATTGTTTTTAACGAAGGAACCTCTGAAGTTAACTCTGAAGGTTTACATCGTTTTTTTAGAACTAATTATGGGTTAAATACGGCGTTAGAATGGACGCCAAACCGTAAAAGTTCTTTTTCTTTTGGTTTAGTTGCTAACCAAAGGCAATATAATGCTGCAGCAAATTACAACTTTGAAGAATTTACTAATGACGTATTGATTAATGAGTACACAAATAAAGAAAGAACATTGAGGCAGTTTTATGGAGGTACATTAAGTGGTGGTTACCAGTATTTAATTGGTGGAGACAAAAGCCATCGGTTAAATATAAATGCAATGTTTAATTATAACGATGGGAATGAAGATGCACTGACAGAAAGTTTCGATGCTAATGAGGTTTTGCAAGAAGGAAATAACTCTACAGAAGTTGGTCCTTCACAGTTGTTTCGAGTTGAGGTAGACTATGTAAAACCATTAAAAAATAAAGCAAAATTTAAAGTTGGAGCACGGGCAGATTTTGCCAACAATAGTGACGAACAAAATTCTTTCGAGTATGATTCTACAGTAAATGAATTTGTGAGATTACCATTATTTTCATCTAATGTTAGTTATTTGCAAAATATTTATGCAGGTTATGCTATTTATAGTGGGTTTTTAAAAGAAAAACTTGGCTATCAATTAGGAATCCGTTCAGAATATACGGATAGAGATATTTCAATCGAAACAGGAAACATTAATACCCTTATTCAGCGATTAGACTTTTTTCCATCTGCTCATTTTTCTTATCAATTGTCAAAAAAGAATCAATTAAAAGCAAGTGTTTCTCGCAGAATTCAACGTCCGAGAAGTTGGTATTTAGAACCATTTGTTTTTTGGGAAGATCCTTACACTACACGTCAAGGAAACCCAGATTTATTACCTGAGTATATTCAGTCATATGAATTGGGTTGGGTCTCTAATCTAAAAAAAGGAAGCTTTTCTGCAGAACTTTACCATAGAAACACAGTAAATACTATAGAAAGAATTCAAGAGCCTTTCGATACTAATGTTATTTTAAAGAGACCAATAAATGCCGGAACATCTACTTCAAGCGGACTGGAGTTGTCTTATCAAAAAAGAGTGAATAAGTGGTGGAAAGTTAATTTTGGTGGAAACCTATTTTTTTATACAATCAATGGGGTAATTAATGATATCGCATTTGATAGAGAAGCGTTAACTTATAAATTGAGGTTTGCGAATACATTTAGTTTAGTTAATGATTGGAGTGTTCAACTGGTTTCTAATTACAATAGTCCAAGAGCTACAGCTCAGGGAAGAACAAATGGGTTCTATGATTTAGATTTTTCCGTTAAAAACGACTTTTGGCAAAATAAAGTAACAGCATCTTTTCAATTTAGAAATGTGTTAAATTCTATTCGTAAAGAAACATTTATCGAGTCTCAAACATTAAACACTTATAGGTTAGCTGTTCCAAGATGGCCTGTTTTTACTTTTGCTTTAGCATTTAGATTAAACAATTTTCAAAATAAAGACAAAATTAAAACCGTAAAAGGCGATAGCTTTTAGTAATTGAGTTAAACTCAAAATATTGAATAAATTAACGACTAAGTATTCTGTAGCCAACTACTAGGAGACTTTCGCCACTCTTTCAAAGCCTCAATATCTCTGTCTTCAATAAAACGTGTGGCTAATGCTTGTTGCAAAAGAGCTTCGTAGTTTGTTAATGTTACAAACGGACACTTCTCTAATTCAAAATTTTCTTTTGCTATGTCAAAACCATAAGTGAAAATAGCAGCCATTCCTCTTACAGAAGCGCCTGCATCTTTTAAAGCTTTTACAGCAGTTAGACTGCTATTTCCAGTAGAAATTAAATCTTCAATTACAACAACAGACTGTCCTTTTTCCAATACTCCTTCAATTTGATTGGTTAGGCCATGCGACTTTGCTTGTGATCTAACATATACAAATGGTATTCCTAATTCTTGAGCAACCAAAGCTCCAATAGCAATACCGCCGGTTGCAACACCCGCTATAACATCTGGTTTACCAAATTTAGCGTCTATTACTTCTGCAAACTGTTGTCTAATGTAAGTCCTTATTTGAGGG
>CALDTD010000195.1 GCA_937924345.1 uncultured Flavobacteriales bacterium
GTGGGGACAGATTCAAATGGTTGTAAAGATAGTACAACACAAGTCATTACTGTAAACACAGGTCCTACAATTTCTATTAATTATTCTGGGACATCAACTATATGTTCTGGAACAAGTATCACATTAAGCGGTTCTGGAGCTACAAATTACAGTTGGAATAATGGAGTTCAAGATGGTGTAGCTTTTACTCCTGTTGTTACGAATACATATACTTTAACAGGTGATAATGGTGTTGGTTGCCCAGCAACTATAGATACCACTATTACAGTTATTTCAGGCCCAACAGTTTCAGCTAGTGCTGGTGTGACAACAATTTGTGAAGGAGAGCAAGTAACTTTAAACTCTTCTGGTGCAAATAGCTATAGTTGGGATAACGGTCTAGGAAATGGACAAACACAAACAGTTTCTCCGACCGTTACAACTACGTATATTGTAACAGGTACTCAAGCATCAACTATGTGTACTGATCAAGATTCTGTAACAATTACTGTTAATGCCCAACCAGATGTTACGGCCAATGCTGCTTCAAATGACTCTCTATGTATAGGTGATGATTTAACTTTAACGGGTGGAGGAGCTAATTCATACATTTGGAATAACGGTGTTACTGATGGAGTAACATTTACACCTTCTCTTGGGGCTGTTACTTATGAGGTTACTGGTACTGATATAAATAACTGTACAAATACAGCTTCTATAACAGTTGAAGTATTTAATCAGCCAGCAATATCTTCTTCAATTTCACCTACAGGAGCAATTTGTTTTGGAGAGACAGTAGTTTTAACTGGTTTTGGAGGAGTCAGATATGTGTGGGATAGTTCTGGAATAGATATAGGAATAGTAAATGGAGTAGCATTTGCTCCTTCTACTGGTAACAATGTTTTTAATTTAACAGCAATTGATGCGAATGGTTGTTCAGGAACTGCAATTCAATCTGTTAATGTAAATCCATCACCAAATGTTGGAGCTTTTTCTTCAGCTGGTGGTCAATCGCTTTGTGAAGGAGATACACTGACTTTAACAGGAACAGGAAATGCACAAACTTATAGCTGGGACAATGGTGTGGATAATACAGTAGCTTTTGTTCCAGGTGTTGGAACAACATTATACACAGTAACCGGTACAAGCTCAAACCAGTGTACAACTACGGCTAGTGTGTCAATTGTTGTAAATACTCAAGAAGACGCAACAGTTACTCCAATATTACCTTTATGTGGAGGTGTTCCAATTCAAACTCTAGAGACCGTAACACCAGGAGGTGTATGGCAAGGAGTTGGTGTTAATGCTTCAACTGGGGAGTTTGATGCAGCAATTGCTGGAGTAGGTGTTCATGAGATTAAGTATACAAGCCCCGGAGTTTGTAACGACTCATCAACTATTTTTATAGAGGTTTATGAAGAGCTAATTATTACAGGAACAAAGGATAGTGTTTGTTTTGGAGATTCTGATGGGGATATTACGTTAAATGTTATTCAAGGCGTGGCGCCTTATAGTTATTTGTGGGCCACAGGAGAAACTACATCTTCTTTATCAGACTTGGGTGAAGGAGTTTATTCTGCAGAAGTTACTGATGCTAATAATTGTAAAGAAGAAATTGATGTTCCTGTAGAGTTGACGGAGATTTGTGATTATCATGAGTTTTTACCTAATGTTTTTTCTCCAAATGGCGACGGAGTTAATGATGTGTTGTTTGTTCGTGGTAAAGGCTTCAGTTCTTTACTATTAGTAATATTCGACCGATGGGGTAATAAAATATTTGAAACTACTGATAAAGATATTGGATGGGACGGAACAAATAATGGAAATAGATTAACATCAGATGTTTATATTTATCATTTAGAGGGTGAATACTTTAATGGAGAAAAATTCGAGAGAGATGGTGATGTATTATTGGCTTATTAAAAAGATTGAAATGAAAAAGATTGTATTGTTGTTGTCAGTTTGTGCTTTAGTGGAGTTCTCTTCTGCTCAAGACATGCATTTCTCTCAGTTTTTTAACACACCGCTACTTATTAATCCCTCTCTAGCGGGTAATGATGATGGTACCTTTCAAGGAATGTTAAATTATAGAAGTCAATGGAATAATACCTATCAAACTTTTGGCTTATCCTTAGACGGAGGGTTGAGAAAAAAAATAGATAAAGGTTTTCTTGGTGTAGGTGGAGCTATTTATAATGATAGACAAGGCGATGTTGGCCTTAGTCGTTTAAATGCTAAATTATCTGTAGCGTACCATAACCAAATTTCCAGACAACAATTTTTTACAGCTGGTCTTTCTGGAGGAGTTATGCAAAGAAGTACAGACAGATCTAAGTTTATTTGGGATGATCAATACGATGGGTCAGGATACAATCCAACTTTGGTTTCCAATGAAATTTTATTTGAACCAAATGCAATTTCACCAGACTTTTCTTTAGGTGTAAATTATTTATTTAAGGAGAATGAATATGTAGGTAAAAGAAGGTTCTTACTAGGGGGTGCAGTACATAATTTAATTAATGTTGATGATGCGATAATAGGAGTAGAAGATACGCGCAGAAACTTTAGATATACTATCCACACAGAAGCTTCTTTACCTGTAAGGGGTACTAATTTAGAAATTCAACCATCTGGATTTATTTCTATGCAAGGTGTTTCTAGAGAGTTATTATTAGGGATAAATGCACGTTACGAATTGCAGCAAGAATCAAAGTTTACAGACTTTCAAAAGACAAATGCTGTTTCTTTTGGCTTGTTTGCTAGGGAATTAAAAGATCTTATTGCTTATGCAGGTCTTCAGTTAGATAAGTATAATATTGGTGTCAGCTACGATTTAGGTATTAATAATACTAATCCAGGAAGAGGAGGTTTTGAAATTTCCATAAAATATGTCAATCTTACTAAGTTTGATAATGTTTACACGCCTGCTCCAAGACTTTAAATTATTATTTTCAAAAGAAATTATATTCAATGTACAACTACATGAAGAACCTACTTGTTTTTACTGCAATCTTAACTTCATTAGTAAGTTTTGGCCAGGAAAAAGAGATTTTAGCTGCGAAGAATTACGAATCTATCGGTCGTTTTGCAACTGCTATTCAATTTTATAAAAAAGCCGAAGCTAGAGATAAATATTTAGCTGAAGAAGAAAGAGTCGAGCTATATAAATCTTTAATTTTTTGTCATGAAAAACTAAAAGATACAAAACCGATGGAAGATTATTTTGAAAAGATTGAAGCGCTTCAAATCTTGTCAGATAGTTTGGCTTTAAAGTATTCGGAGGTTTTAAGAACACTTAATAATTACTCAAAAGCAGAGTCTGTCTATTTAAAGGTTGCAAATCGTCAAAAAGATATTGTGTTAAAACAAAATATGTTAAACACATTAGAACGATTTAAAAAAAACAAAAGTAAAAAACAGCCTTATGAAGTAAAAAAGACAAACTTAAACGTTCAAGGTTTAAGTATGGGTATAGCAGAGGATAAGAATGGTGTTATTATTGGGATGCCAACAACAACTGATGGTTTTACATACTATA
>CALDTD010000196.1 GCA_937924345.1 uncultured Flavobacteriales bacterium
GCTTTAAACGTGTAAAATCTTCTTTATTTATCTTCAAACACCAGTCTGGGTCAAGATGAAATCTTACTGCTAAATGGCAAAAGCTACAGTGGTAAACTGTTAACCAGCTCTGAAGATTTAATTAATTTTAATCAACTAAAAGCTTCGGGTAAATACAAATCATTTTCATTAGAAAAGAGTCGTGTTTATTCTATTACAAAAGCTGGAAATGAAGAATCTATTCTTTATAAGAGAGACACTTCTATTTTTCAATACCTTAACGAATATGAAATGCGTATGTTTATTTATGGGGAGAAAGACGCATACGAACGTTTTAAAGTAACGAAGTCTTGGTTAACTGGCTTTGCTGTTGGTCTAGGTGTTTCTATGTATGACACTTACCTATCTGAAAATTTCACTTGTTCTGATGGAACAAAAAAACCTGGGGGATTTTTTAAACGACAACCTTCTTTAGCTCAGTTTATTGTTCCTTTTGTAGTACCTATAGCTACAGGTGCTATAAAACCAAAAATGAAAGCCAAACATGCCTCCGACCCTACGTTTTTGGCAAATGAACAATATATTGAAGGATTTAAAAAAATAAGACGCTTTAAACGTGTAAAATCTTCTTTATTTGGAACACTAGCAGGGGTAGCAGTAGGAATGTTGGGCTATGCAATAACTCCCAAACCTTGCAAATAATAAAAAAGGTATTTGAATTTATAGTGTTTAGCAATTTATGGGTTGCACTTTCTGCTGCAGGCCTAACCTTAAACAGTTTTTTGTTCTTAAAGCAACCTGTAAACGTTAAACTAGTTCTTTTTGTTTTCTTTTCAACTATTGCAATCTATAACTTACAGCGGTTAATAAAACATTTTTATAAAAAACAAAACCACAATTCTAGACACTTATGGTTTTATAAATACCATTCATTTGTTTTGAGCCTCGTTATTATGACTGGTTTAGGTTCATCAGTTTTAGCCTTTTACCTTTTTACAATTAAAGATTTCATATACTTAATTCCTTTTGGATTAGCTTCTTTGTTTTATGCAGTTTCGATTTTTCCAAACCAAAAATCATTAAGAGACTTACCCTTTCTAAAGATTTTTTTAATTGCCTCTACATGGGCGGTATGTGCAGTAGTTTTGCCCCTGGTTGTGCTAGACCTATATTTTGGTTATCACACATTTTTGCTTTTTCTAACTATACTTACGTACATTTTAGCAGTTACAATTCCTTTTGATATTCGAGATTTAAAATTAGACAAGAGCACTACGAAAACGATACCTCAAATTTTAGGCATCAACAAATCAATTAATTTATCATTGGTATTACTATTACTCTGTACTATCCTTAGTTTTATAATTGACAAGTCTATTTATCTTATTCCAATTTCTATAGCTACTCTTGTGCTTTATTTTGCTAGAAAAGAAAAGCCAGAATTATTCTACTCTGGATTAATTGATGGAATTATTCTATTTTTTCCTATTGCTGGTTATTTGTCCTCTTAGAAGGTTGGGTTTCTATCTAATAGTTTTATCTCTACACGCCTATTAATTGCTGCTGCTTTCGCATCTCTTTTCTGTAGTTCACAATCATTTAACATTTGTGTTTTTCCGTATCCTTTTGGAACTAACCTAGCTTTATCTATCCCTTTGTTCACAAGGTAATCATAACAAGAGGCAGCCCTCCTCTTTGATAATTTTAGATTTGTAGATGCACTTCCTATACAATCGGTATGAGCACTAAGCTCTACTACAATCGTTCTATTTCTTCTAAGATATTTATAAAGATTATCTACAATTTCATAAGACTCTTCTTGGATATTGCTTTTCCCAGATTCAAAATAAATATTATCAATATTTATTATATCTCCGATTTCACCTACGTATGGGCTAATTTCCATTTTTGCCATTTTATCCAATAATCGCTTTCTTTGCTCGTCCGTCATACTATAAACAGATGGAACTCTAAAAGTATAATCGTCATAACCGTCTCGTTTAACGTTTACTTTGTATTCTTTAGTGTTATCTATTGGATGAAGCCAATTACCATTTTTATCAGTTAATACAGAACCTACTAACTTCCAACTTCCATCTTCTTGCTTTTCGTAAAGTTCTACAACAGCATTTTCTACCGGCTTATTGGTTATTGCATCTATAATTTGCCCAGTTAAAGTAGCCATATTCATTTCGACCCCCATTAACATTTCATTAATCTTAGAAGAGCGCTCGGTATCTTTACTAAATATTTCCACAGTTTGAGTCTCATATTGGTTGTGCTTAAACACTACCTTCTGATCAAGGTTACGTTGAATATTAACTTTCCAAACACCATTTTCATCTGTTACTTCAGATTCTTTTAATACCCATTCACCTTCTTCTTTAGTATAGGTTTCGACAGTAACTTGATCTAGTAACTCTCCCGTAATTCTATCAATAACAACACTTGTAAGATCTACAGCTTCTTTATTTTCTACTAACTGTAAGTTTATATCCTTATTATTATCCCAGTTTTCGTCAACCGTAATTCGCTGTCTAGATATAAACCCATCTTCTGTTGTAATTAATAGCTCATATTCTCCAGGTGGAACTTTAAAAGCATACCTACCGTTTTCATCGGTGTAGGTTTCGGCTAAAACATTTCCTTCTAAATCCAGCAACTGTACTAATGCTCCAACTAACACATTTCCATCTTGGTCTCTAGCAATCCCTGTAATAAGCTGCTTCCCAAATTTAAATAGGTAAATATCGTCGTCTCCTAATCCTCCAAAACGATTTGAAGTTACATAACCTTTAGTTTTCTTATCTCTTGAATAAATAAAACAAAAATCATCTGCTGCCGAATTAAATGGCTCTGGAAGGATTTCAGCTTTTTGAGGAAAATGATAGTTTTTAACTTTA
>CALDTD010000197.1 GCA_937924345.1 uncultured Flavobacteriales bacterium
GCAAACACAGAAGTTATTTAATAAGTATATAAGATTACGTGATGAAGGTCTTAATTGTATAAGTGAAGATATACCATATCAATCGAATTTTGACGCAGGACATTGTTTTAGTGTAGGGAGTTATGAAGGATTAAGATATGACTATGATAATTGCCACGGACAAAGCATTTTAGGGAATAGATTTAAAGAAGGTAATCACTCTGATTATATAATAAATCTACCTAATAGAATTGGAAAAGAAAGAACACAAGCTTTAATACAACGAGCGGCAGATTACAAAAAGAACGGTTACAAATTTAGTAGACCAGAATTATTAGAGATACAGGCAGATATTAAACTCAAAATAAAACAATTATGAGCAAAGCAAGTAAAGAAACCTATGTCAAGCAATTAAACACAGGTAAGCCATTAGCGGACAAGGAGAGAATTAAAGCTTATATAAAATCTAATCCTTATACCCATATACATCGTATGAAGATAGATTTAAGAATAAGCCACCAAACCCTTACAGCTCGTTTAAGTGATCTTTTAGATAATGGATGTATAGAAGTTGCTATGGTTTCAAAAGTTCCTAGACAATCATCTTTAGTATCAAGATTTATTATTCAAGAGAATGAAGATAAGAAGCTAAGCAATAGAGTATCTAGGTTAAAAGAAAAGAAGATTAAATGGCTTAAAAAAGGTCTTGAATTGGCAAGACTTTCTGGTAAGAGTATAGAGGAATTAATAAGTGCGTAATAAAAAGAATAAATGCCTAGAAAACCAAAAACAGGATTAGAATTTTACAGTGTTGATACTAATGTTTTTCAAAATAGAAAAATAAAAAGGTTGATTAGAAATTATGGTGCGAAGGGTTATTTGATTTATAGTTACATACTAACAGAAGTTTATAGAGATAAAGGATATTTTATAGAGTGGGATTTAAACACTGCCTTTGACGTATCTGATTCTGTAAATTTAAAAGAAACGCTTGTAAATGAAGTTGTGAATTATTGCTGCAATATGAGTCTTTTTAATAAAGAATTATTTGTCAGTGAGAATGTTTTAACAACTAAAAATATACAAGAATTTTGGTTAGATGTATCTAGAAAAGCTAAAAGAAAAAACTCAACAGTTTTAGATAAATACAATTTGTCTACTAATGAAAATTCCCAAAAAAAAGAATTTAGTACACTCAAACGGGAATCTATTACACTCAAACAGGAATTTATACCCGTCAAACAGGAAATTAGTACACAAAGTAAAGTAAAGGAAAGTAAAGTAAATAACTCTTATAGGGAAATTGAATTTATTTCGGACTGGAAAACCCTGAGAGAAGATATGTTAAAAAAACCAACTAACATACCAAGACTATCACCTAGGGAAAGTGTAGCTTTTAGTCAGGCATCTAAGAATATAAAACAAGAAGATTTTATAAAAGCCATTAAAGCACTTTTCAAGCAAGAGGTGATTAAGTTTTCATCAATGCAAAGCAGACCGCAGCATTTGTTAGAACACATCGAAACTTACATAACAGCTTACAATGAGAGAGACAGTAAACTTTACGGATCAAAACCAAAAACAGTAACGCTATGAGTTTAATACCAGAAATAAAACTTACTGATAGTGTTGAAAATGAAGATTTTAATTACGAAAGAGTATTTAATAAATGCTTTATAAACCTTGATGAAGAAGTTAAGCCGCCGCCAACAGCATTAGGTATCGGTTATAGCGACTACAAAGGCAATAGTTATTTAAATAACACATTTTCATACGGAGAATTTAGCTGCATAGTTGCCGCTAGTAAATCCAAGAAGACATTTTTTAAGTCAGCTTTAATAGCAAGTTACATTGGGGGTAATTCAAATAATCACTTTCCAAGCATAGAAACAACAAGGGATCAGGATTACTATGTTGTTGATATTGACACAGAGCAAGGAGAGTATTATGCGCAAAGAGCCTTTAGACGAGTTGCAGATATGATTGGGGGTAATTATAAAAACTATATGCCTTTTGGTGTTGAGGGTTTGGATGCAGAAGATATTGTAAGATTCATAGACGGTTTATTGAAAGATCCAAGATTTAAGGGTAAAATCAAATGGATGAGTATTGACGGCATAGCGGATTTGTTAGATAATGCAAACGATATTGAAAAATCAAATGCAGTAGCAAGCAAACTGAAGAAGTGGCGAAAAGATAATGCAATGCACATCAATGTTGTAATCCACAAGAATAGCACAAGCAATAAAGCAACGGGTCATTTAGGATCTGCAATTCAGAAGAAATCAGAAACTGTAATTCTTTTGGAAGATACTGATGAAAATGTTGATGTTAGAAACAGCCCTATAAAAGTTTCTCAGATTTATAGCCGAGGCGCACCATTTGATGCTTTCTATTTTGATCTTGACGAAAGCACAGCGCTACCTAAAGAAATTGATTTTTCAGAAACTCAAAAAGAATGGTAAAATGAAAATTAGAGAAAGTATACAGCGAATAGGTTGGAGATTTGGAGAAGCTGCGAAAAAAACAAACAAATCTTTTGTGTTAAATCAAAAAGATGTTGATGCTATCACAGAGATTTCAAGATACTACGAAAAACAAGCAAGTTTAAACGCTAGTAATAATCAGCTTTTAATAAAAATGTACATCTGGCACAAAATCGAAATGATGAAGCACTACAAAGAAGATGTTTTCGGTTTAAGATCCCAAAAAAGATTAGCAGAGACTTTATGTAAGCCCACACAATCATTTTACAATAGGTTTGTCAGCTTTTTAAATGAATTTGAATACCTAGCATATATTGAAAAAGAAAACCCCTTAGATAAGCCTTATTTCCTTTTAAGTCCAGAGGATAAAAATAGATTTGATAAGAATTTAGAGGAAAAATTTAAAAACAATCCTGAGGTATTTAAAACACTATCAGGTGACACTTGGACTTTAGAAGATGTAAAAGATAACCTAACATCTGAGATTAACCAATTAATGATAATAGCAAATAACAATTAGAACAATGACATTAGAGAGTAAGAACGTGAATTTTAACAATCAAATTAATGATTATAAAAAAACAGATATAATAATAAATATTGTATGTGATTATTACTGCCTGACTAAGGAGGAGATGATTAAGAAAACAAGAACAACAAAGATACGTCAAGCAAGACAAATATCTCATAGCTTACTTCTTGAATACACAAAATTATCTTCAGTTGAAATTGGTAAGCGAGTAGGTGGTAAAGACCACGCTACAGTGTTGCACTCTAAAAAAGTAGTTGAGAATTTAAAGCAAACTGATAGAGTTATTAGGGAGGATATTAGACAGATAAAAATGATGATTGATAAAGAAATCAATATTGATAATTCTGTTAATTTCAAAAATAACAAGCTTATGTTAATTAACATAGTAGAAAACGCTCCAAAAGAAGATGTCTTAATAGAGAGGTTGTTAGCTGCTATAGGATTTGATACGGAAAGATTAAGTGATGCTCATAAAAAAGAAGTGAGTGCTCTTAAGAATGAGATATCAATATTAAAATCAAAAGACCATCCGCTTATAGTTGAATTAAAAAAGTTACCTGAAGAAAAGCAAGATTTTGTATTAGAAAACAGAATGAAACCTTATTTACTAATGAATACTAAACAAGCTAGTTAATGGGGGTAATTACAATAATAGGAATAGTGGTATCAATAGTAATATTATAC
>CALDTD010000198.1 GCA_937924345.1 uncultured Flavobacteriales bacterium
GGAGATCCAACGATATTACTTCTTCCAATGACCAAACAATGTTTCCCAACTGTGTTTACCTTATAACGCTTTAATACTTCTAAAATTCCATTAGGGGTAGCGGGTAAAAATGTTTTTAACCCCAATGACATTCTACCAATGTTTTGAGGATGAAAACCATCTACATCTTTTTTTGGGTTAATGGCTTTTATAATTTTTGACTCTTTTATGTGTTTCGGTAAATGAAGTTGAACAATAAAACCATCGATTTTAATGTCATTATTTAACTTTTCAATTTCTGCTAAAAGTTCTTTTTCTCTTGTGATTTCTGGTAAACGAATTAGTGTAGAATCAAAACCAATACGTTTGCAAGCCTTAACTTTTGCATCTACATAAGTCATGCTCGCACCATCATCTCCAACTAAAATTGCTGCTAAATGAGGACGTTTTTTTCCTATTCTATTTCGTTCTTTAACTTCTTCAGCCAATTCGTCTTGGATGTCGAGAGATACTTTTTTTCCATTTAATAAAGTTGCCATAAGTAGAAGTTTTAAGTTACTCAAAAGTACAAATAGAAATGGTTATCTAAGCTATATTTTTAAAGTTTAAAAACAAGGGATTTAATATTGGCAAAATAATTGTTTAAGTTTACAGCATTAATAATAAGTATTAAGATTATGAAAAAAATATGGATAGGTGGAGTGTTAATAGTAGGTGTTGCTCTTAGCTCTTGTGATACTTTAACATCAGTTGCTCAGGAAGTAATTAGTCCCACAGGTGGAGGTACCGCTTCTGCTCCTGCATTAACAAACTTAGAAGTGATTTCTGGTTTAAAGGAAGCATTATCTGTTGGGATTAAAAATGGAGCAAATAAAGCTTCTATTACAGATGGTTTTATGCAGAATGCAAAAATTAAATTACCATTTCCAGAAGAAGCAGAAGTTGTTAAAGAGAAAGCGTTGCAGTTAGGGTTAGACGGACAAGTAGATAAATTTGTTTTAACAATGAATAGAGCTGCAGAAGATGCATCGAGTACAGCAGCCCCAATTTTTATTGATGCAATTAAAAATATGTCAATTTCTGATGGTTTTGCAATTCTTAAAGGTTCTGATGGTGCTGCAACTCAATTTCTTAGAGATAACACTACAGATAAATTAGTTACAGCTTTTAGCCCTAAAGTTAAAGAATCTACCGATAAAGTCCAATTAACAAAATATTGGACACCTTTAACAAATACTTATAATAAAACAACTATTTTAACAGGTAAGCCAAAGGTAAATACTGATTTAAATAGATATGTTACTGATAAAGCAATAACTGGCTTATTTACTTTGGTAGAAGAAGAGGAGGGAAAAATTAGAAAAGATCCTGTTGCTAGAGTTACAGATATTTTAAAGAAAGTTTTTGGTTCTTTAGATCCGAAATAGTCTATTCCTTTCACATTATATTAAAAGCCAAACAGTTTTGTTTGGCTTTTTTATATTCTAATTTTTAGACAAAGCTTTTAATGCTAATTGGTAAGACTCTAATCCGAATCCAGTAATTATACCTTTACAGTTTTTTGCTAACAGTGAAGTATGTCGGTATTCTTCTCTGCTATAGACATTACTAATATGTACTTCAATTACAGGAGTTGTAATTGCTGCAATAGCATCTGAAATCGCAACAGAAGTATGTGTGTAACCTCCCGCATTAAAAATTATTCCATCATAACTAAAGCCAACTTCTTGCAGTTTATTTATGAGTTCACCTTCTACATTACTTTGGTAATAAGAAAGTTCGGAACTTGGAAAACTTAGTTTTAAAGTTTCTAAATATTGCTCAAAACTTTGATTTCCGTAAATAGAAGGCTCTCTTTTTCCTAATAAATTTAGATTTGGTCCGTTTAAAATAAGTATTTTTTTCACTAGATATGTTTTATTAAGAATAGCTAAAAATAAGCATTTTCAAAGTAATTTTTATCGTTTGTCAGTAAGAGAAATATTAAACGTCTATATTTGTAGTAGAAAGATTAACGCATAAATAGTTTTTAAAATATGTCAACAGCAACTAAACCAAAGAAAGTAGTAAAGTCATTAAAAGGTCAGAAAAACAAAATAGCTCAGGCACAGGAGCAATTAAAAGTTTTAAGTCAAGGTCCTTTTAAAACAGGAGAGTTACCTACTTTTAGAAACAAATTAGAAGAAACAAATCAGTTTCCACTTACGTTGAAAAAGCTAGATATCTTCCAAGTAAATATTGGTTACATGTGCAATTTAGTTTGCGAGCATTGTCATGTTGATGCTGGTCCAGATCGAAAAGAGATTATGACTATAGAGACAATGCAACAGTGTTTAGATGCGATTAAAATTTCGGGAGCTTCAACGGTAGATATTACTGGTGGTGCACCAGAAATGAATCCACATTTTAGATGGTTTATTGAAGAAATAAATAAATTAGGAGTTAAGGATATTATTGTGCGTTCAAACCTTACTATTATTGTTGCTAACAAAAAGTATTATGATATGCCTGAGTTTTTTAAGGCTAATAATGTACATGTTATTTCATCTTTACCTTGTTACACAAAAGATAATGTAGATAAACAACGTGGAGACGGTGTTTTTGCTGACTCAATAAAAGTTCTAAAAATGCTTAACAAAGTTGGCTATGGAATAGAAGGTACAGGTTTAAAATTAGACTTAGTATATAATCCTGTTGGAGCTTCTTTACCTGGACCGCAAGAGGGATTACAAGCAGATTATAAAAGAGAATTAAAAGAACTTTTCGATATCGAGTTTAATTATCTATTTACCATAACCAATTTGCCAATTAGTCGTTTTTTAGATTTCTTATTAGCTACAGAACGTTACGAAGAATACATGGAAAAGTTAATTAATAAGTTTAATCCATTTGCTGTTGACGGTATTATGTGTAAAAATACAATTTCAGTTAGTTGGGATGGAAATATTTATGATTGCGATTTCAATCAAATGTTGGAACTTAAAGTGGCTTCAAAAAGTAATCATATCAGTAACTTTAGCTTAGAAGAATTAGCAAAAAGAGATATTATTATTTCTCAACACTGCTACGGTTGTACCTCAGGAGCTGGAAGTAGTTGTCAAGGAGCTACTGTTTAAGTAATTTGAAAATACTATAAGAACAGCCTAATTATTAGCTGTTTTTAAAAAGACTTTAGTCTGATTGGTTTGTGATCAATCAGACTATTTTTTTTCTGATCAATACCAATACAGTTAAACAGAGAGCAAATATTCCAAAGCAAGTTAGGGTTAAAGGTAGTTTTCCATAAATCCAGTTTCCAATTCCGAA
>CALDTD010000199.1 GCA_937924345.1 uncultured Flavobacteriales bacterium
TACGCCGCCTGTCAATAAAAGTACTGGTCCATCTACCTTTGCCCGTTCAATAATAACAGGCATTTTTAAGGTGTTTCTAGTGTGTAGTTTTGCAACTTCTACTTCCAATTGCATACTTTCACCTTTCTTAATCTCTTTGCCAAGAATAACAAATGGTTGTTCAGACATTTCGCTCTATGTATTTAATGATTTCAATTGCAATGTTTTTTCCTGTAGCTCCTTCAATCCCTTCCAACCCTGGAGATGAATTAACTTCTAATACTAAAGGACCGTTTTTGGATTGAAGCATATCTACACCTGCAACGCCAAGCCCCATAGCTTTAGCTGATTGAATAGCTGTAAATTCTTCTTCGGCTGTTAGTTCAATTATTTTTGCACTACCTCCTCGGTGTAAATTCGATCTAAATTCACCTTCCTTTCCTTGTCTTTTCATAGCTCCAACTACAACACCGTCCACAACAAAAGCGCGAAGGTCAGCTCCTCCAGATTCGGCAATAAATTGTTGAGCGATTACTCTTGCTTTTAAACCATTAAAGGCTTCTAAGACCGAATTTGCGGCATTGTATGTTTCTGCTAATACCACTCCAAGTCCTTGAGTTCCTTCTAGTAATTTTAATACAAGTGGAGCGCCCCCTACGGCATCTATTACATAGTCCACGTCGTTTGCGTAGTTGGTAAAAACTGTTTTTGGTAACCCAACACCTGCTTTGGCTAATATTTGTAAACTTCTCAATTTGTCTCTAGAATTTACTAGCGCTTCAGATTTAACTGCCGTAAAGACATTCATCATTTCAAATTGCCGTACGACTGCTGTACCATAAAAGGTAACTGAAGCACCAATTCTTGGAATTACCGCGTCGATATCGTCTAAAAATTCACCTTCATAAAAAACTCTTGGCTTTTTACTCTCCAATTCAATAGCACAATTTAGGTGATCGACTATGATTACTTCGTGTCCTAAATATTCAGCTGCTTCAATTAGTTTTCGTGTTGAATATAATTTGGCATTTCTAGATAAAATTGCAATTTTCATTTTCCTATCGGATTATTTTTTAGTTTAAGTTTATATGATTTATTTTTCACAGCAGGATTGACTAGAAATTTCTTTTTTAGAAATCTTCTTCCGATGAGAATTGGAAAACGCATATTTTTTCTTTCGCTTAATGAGATTTGTATAGTGTGTGTTTTATTAAATAAAGTTATAGTAGTTTCTATAACATATCGCTTTTCTACAGCTCCAAACGAACTTTTTACATTTTTTTGCTTGTAGTTCGTCACTTTAAAAGTTCTGTTGTCAAATTGTATATGTGAAGGGTCAAATAGCTTGAAGACTAAAGTTTTTTTACCATCTTCAACTATTTCTTTAATTGCATGACTGTGTATAGAAGAGGTATAAGCACCTGTATCTATTTTAATATCTATATCTTGGATATCTAACTGTTCAAAGTCAGCTTTGTCCGAACGACCGATTATTTCCATTAATTCTTAAAATAATTGAGTCGTAAAAGTAGCTTTTAAATTCAATTTTTAATTCAAATTATATTTTTTTAAGATTATACTCAGAAAAACTAAAAACTTGTGTTAAGCGTTAAGGATTTTTAAAAGTTCTTCATTTTTAATTTAAAAACTGTTTGTGCCAACTTTTTTTGGCTGGTGTTTCCCAGTTGGTAATAAAATCTTCTTTAGTTTCTATTAAATTATTGAAAACAGTGGTTTCTAAAGTTATTTTGTTTGAACTAGCAAGCTTTTTAAAGTCATTAAAATTTAAACTAATAATTTGATTATTATTTTTATATGCAGTCAACATTCTATCTGTTAGAGTTATACCTAATTGTATTTCGAGTTGTTGCATTAATCTTACTTGAGCATCTTTAGCTCTACCACATAAACCATCTCCACAATCGTCAGCAGTTATTAAAACAAACTGATCATAAAATATATCGATAGAAGAAGGGATAGAACTACCGTGGCTTTCCCAACTATTTATAAAATCTGTTCCTATCGCTATTATTTGTGTTTTTAATTCACTCGTTAGTTTCTCTTTTGACTGATAAACCCAAACTTTTGAAGTTATTGGTAATTCATTAAAAGTTTTTTTCATTTTTAGAAGTTATAATTAATAGCCAATTCCTAATATTTGCTTATTCGTTAAAACAGATAAGAAGTTGAAAATTATAGATTTGCTTTGCTTTTCTTCTAATAGGCTTAGTACTTTTTTATCTTGGTTACTTCCCTTTTTTATTAAATTTTGCTTTTCTAGCCTTAAATATGCTTTTTTAGCCCAGTTGTCGGTATCATTGCCTACATAACTTTCTACATAAAATTTTAATAATTCATCTCTTGGTATTTCTTCTAGCAAAATTGGAGACTTTACATTTTTTTTTACAAACTCGTCTTCAATAAAATTAAACTGTTCTTGCGTTAGAGAAGTATACTGAGATTGTTCTACATTTATGTTTTGACCATAAGTTACAAATGTGCTGCAAGCTATAAGAGTTATTATTATAATAGTTCTTTTCATTTCAATTAATTTTTAATAAATATACTCAATTTAAAGTTAAGTTTTCACTAATTATTAAATTTAGAATTCTGCTTACAGTTAAAATTCTATTTTTGCGTTTTTAATTTTAGATTATGACATCAGGATTTTTTTCGTTATTAGATGATATTGCTACTTTAATGGAAGATGTAGCGGTAATGAGTAAGGTTTCTGCAGAAAAAACAGCAGGGATTTTAGGAGATGACTTGGCGGTAAACGCAGAAAAAGCATCTGGCTTTGTATCTGCCAGAGAGTTACCTGTAATTTGGGCTATTACAAAAGGCTCTATATTAAATAAAGTAATTATTCTTCCTGTTGCATTTTTGTTAAGTGCTTTTTTACCACCTGCTGTAATTATAATATTGTTAATAGGTGGTGTATATCTTGCTTTTGAAGGTGCAGAAAAAGTATATCATTTTATTGCGCATAGAAAGGATAATAAAAAGAAAACAAAGCCTTTAACAGATTTATCGAATGAAGAAGTGCTAGCCTTAGAAAAAAGTAAAATTAAATCTGCAATTATTACTGATTTTATTCTTTCGGTAGAAATTATAATTATTGCTTTAGGTACAGTAGTAGATGCTCCAATATTGAATCAAATTTTAGTAGTAACTAATATAGCAATCATTGCTACTTTAGGTGTTTACGGTATTGTAGCTTTAATTGTTCGAATGGATGACGTTGGATACAAAATCATAAAAAACAACCCTGATACTAATAGCTTCAAACATAAATTTGGAAAAGGTCTTGTTAGTGCATTGCCAAAGGTTATCAATGGATTGACTTTTATTGGTACAATTGCTTTGTTTTTAGTTGCGGGAGGTATTTTCGTTCATAATATAGACTTTATACATCATTTAATTCCCCATTCAATTAATACTATGCTTGCGGAGTTTTTGGTAGGTGTAATTGTTGGAGTTTTAGCATTAGCTGTTATTAAGCCAACAATTTCAATCATAAAAAGAATAAAAAAATAGAAATGAGTAGTAATAAAACACTTATAATCGGAGCAAGTAATAATCCTGACAGATACAGCTATAAGGCAGCTCATGCATTATTGAATAAAGGTTATAAGATTATTCCTTTTGGAGTAAAAAGGGGAGAAGTAGCGGGTAAGAAAATGCTTAATGAGTGGAATCCTGAATGGGATGTTGATACTATAACTTTGTACATTAATCCAACTTTACAAGAGCAGTATTATGATAAGATTATTGCATTAAAGCCGAGAAGAATAATTTTTAATCCTGGAACAGAAAACCCTAACTTTTATCCGTTACTAAAAACTAATAATATAGCTTACGAAGAGGCCTGTACTTTAGTTTTATTAAGTATTGGTGAGTATTAAATGACAGTTTTTTATTTAGGGATGGCAAAGTCATCTGTAAACTTGAAAGGGGCAAAAGCTCAAAAGTTAGAACTGGACTTGTTGAGACTTATTTATTTAATTAAAACACGAAACAACCATAAAGACGAAAGAATTATTGGTTTTTTAATGGTTTCTAATGAAAAGATAAAAAAGCGGTGTGAATTATGGATAGAAAAATATGACTCAACAGATTTATTAGAAAAAAAGGTTTTATCTATAGATTTTTTTGAAGGCACAAAAGAAGAAATGGAATCTATACTTATTGAAAAGGAAAGGAACAAGAAAGCGATTACTGGAGGTAACATCGATTATGCAAAGGCAGATTATAGTAAAAAATTAATTGAGGGTGCACTCCACAAATTTATGGCTAACTCCATTAATAACAAAGACTCAAAAAAAGTGTTGAATTCTATTCAAATAAAAAAAGATATTGAT
>CALDTD010000200.1 GCA_937924345.1 uncultured Flavobacteriales bacterium
CTAGATCGTCATCTAGGTTGTTATTACAAATTTCAGGTCCAAGATCTACACAAACTTTTAGGGCGACATAAAATAATCTAGCATCGTGATTTCCTGTTCTATATAGGTTTTGTACTTTTATTCTAGCTCCAAAATCACTACTGTTAACTATAGCAGGAGTTAAGGTTGCTCCCCAAGTTGAATTTGCTGAGCCAAATCTATAAACAGATGTATCAGTTTGCCAATTTTGAGCAGTTGAGATATTGTTTCCAATTTCTGTACCCGAATTGATTAATTGTATTTGAGCATCTTGTATAGAGTTGTTAGCCACTGCTGATCGACTCATCTCTAATTCAACACCTACTATAATCGCATTAGAAGGTATGTTAAAACCAAAATTGGTCATATTTAAACATTGGGAGGTATCGTCACTTCCCATTGTTAAATTATCGAATCGAGCATGTAAAGTTGAACTAACACTTTCTGCTCTGTTTGGGTTAATGATTGTAGCTCCAGAACCACTAACTGAGACTTTACCAATTAAAGTAATGCAAGTGTCGGCATTAATACAAGATGGACAATCTGTGTCTGAACAGTCAAGTAAGTTATCAAAATCATCATCTCTAAGGTTAGAGCAATCTTCTCCATTATAAGAATAACAAATTTCTACACTTAAGAAGTCAATAAACGCATCATGATTACTATTTACATTGTCGGTTTCTAGTTTTAGTAATATTCCAAAATCTGATGCGTTTACTATTGCTGGGGTAAGTGCAGCTCCCCAAGTAGAGCCACTAGAGCCGTAAATGGCATTTTCTATAGTTCCTCCAGTTGAATCTGGCCAATAATGTGAGTTTCCATAAGCTATATTGGTTCCAATAGCAGAGCCAGAACTTGTTAACTGAATTTGTGAATCAAAAACAGTACCTCCTTGTTCAGCAGATCGAACCATTAATAATTTTACACCCGTTATGGTAGCGTTTGTTGGAATATCGTATCCTAAACCAGTAAGTTCAAATGTTCTAGATTCAAATCTAACAGCTTCATTAGCATCTAAATTGTTTATACGCATAAACGCCCCGTTAACTGTATAAATATTTCCTGTTCCATTGTAGAATGCTCCTGTTCCGGAATTGGCAAATAGTCTTGGAGATAAAGTTACACATCTATCGTTTGAGAAGCAAGGTGTACATTCTGTATCGTCACAGTCAGAAAACCCATCAAAGTCATTGTCAAAATTATCATTACATATTTCCTGCGGATGTATGATTATAATGTTCATTATGAATTGAACTAAAATAAGACAGGTTGCTATAAATCTTGTAATCATAAGTAGAAATTGATTTACTAATATACTTATTTTCTTTTTGTGCTTAAGCTTATTAAAATATTTTGAGCTTAAAATTAATGAAACATTAGTTTTTGGGTGTAATTAAGTTGTTTTTAAAAAAAATAATAGCAGATTTTATGATGTAGTAATATTTAGAAATATTTACCTTGCAAATTAGTATTCTAAAACTCAATGAAACTATCCATAGTTATAGTTAATTATAATGTAGAACATTTTTTAGAGCAATGTTTATTATCTGTTCGAAGAGCTTCTGAGCAAATAGAGACAGAGGTCTTTGTGGTTGATAATATTTCTGTAGATGGATCTGTAGAAATGGTTAAGACTAAGTTTCCTGAGGTAAAGCTAATTGAGAATAAAGAAAATGTTGGTTTTTCTGTCGCAAATAATCAGGCGATAGAGGTTTCAAAAGGAAAATATGTACTTTTACTTAATCCAGATACAGTAGTAGAGGAAGACACTTTTAAAAAAGTCTGTGATTTTATGGATCAAAATCCTAAAGCAGGTGGCCTAGGTGTTAAAATGATAGATGGTAAAGGTGTTTTTCTTCCTGAATCTAAGCGTGGGTTGCCAACTCCTTCTGTTGCGTTTTACAAAATTTTTGGGTTCTCTACTTTGTTCCCTAAGTCAAAAAAGTTTGGGAGATATCATTTAGGTTATTTAGATAAAAACGAAACGCACGAAATAGAGGTTTTGTCGGGGGCATTTATGCTAATGCGAAAAGAAACGCTTAATAAAGTTGGGTTACTAGATGAAACTTTTTTTATGTATGGGGAGGATATTGATTTGTCATACCGAATCATACTTGGAGGGTATAAAAATTATTACTTTCCAGAAACTAAAATTATTCATTATAAAGGCGAAAGCACTAAGAAGAGTTCAGTAAATTATGTTTTTGTTTTCTATAATGCGATGATTATTTTTGCAAAAAAACACTTTTCAACTAAGAATGCTAAAACTTTTTCTTTTTTGATTAAAATAGCCATCTATCTTCGAGCTTCAATAGCTATTTTTGCTCGTTTTATAAAGAAAATAGCATTTCCAACTTTTGATTTTTTACTTACATCTGTTCTTCTTTTTGCTGTAGCTCAAGTCTATCAACAATTTAAACCAGTAATTCTAGAAAATGAATTATTAATGTATGCCTTGCCAGCTTATAGTTTTGTTTGGCTAATTTCTATGGTTTTTTGCGGCGTTTATGATCGACCAGTTAGTTTATTAAAAGTAGTAAAAGGAGGGTTGGTTGGAACTGCTATTATACTTATTATTTATGGTCTACTTCCAAAGTCATTACAATTTTCAAGGTTAATTACATTAGTAGGAACAATCACTACAGTTTTAGGTTATTTTCTACCAAGAATATTGTTGCATACGTTTCAAATAAATGGTTTTAGTCTTAGTAAGACTAAAAAGAAAAAATTCGTATTGGTGGGGAGTGATGAAGAAGCTAAAAGAGTTACATCCTTATTGCATCAAACATCCAATGTAGCTAGTGTTTCTATGATATCTCCTGAGGTAACTAAAAATGGTAAAGTTGGAGTTAATCAACTAGAAGACTTTGTACGAATAAATAAAATTGATGAAGTTGTTTTTTGCGCAAAGGATTTGTCGGCTCAAGAAATTATTCATCAAATGTCTACTATAAATATTGATGACCGTGTAGACTTTAAGATAGCTCAACCAGATAGTTTGTTTTTAATAGGGAGTAACTCTATTCACACAGCAGGTGATGTTTATTTACTGGATTTAAATAATATATCAATGCCTAAAAACCTAAGGAACAAAAGGTTTTTTGACTTTGTGTTGGCTATAGTTTTATTTTTGTTAGTTCCGATTGTTGTTTGGTTTCAAAAAGATAAAATAAAGTTTTTGAAATCGCTTTTTTATACTTTAGTTGGAAAATATACATGGGTTGGTTTTGCCTCTGATGCTTCAGACTTTAAGCTCCCAAAAATTAAAAGTAGTGTTTTACAAATAGGAAGTTCAACAGCAAGTGTAGAAGCGAATCGAAAATCAAATTTAATTTATGCAAAAGATTATAGCGTAAGTGTAGATTTTCAGGTCGTGTTAAAAAATTGGAACAAATTGGGAGTTAAATAGCCTCAGATAAGCCTAATTGAGCTTATAGGTTTCAATCTTGTGAAATGTTAAAAAAAATCTTATTTTTGCTCAATTATCTAGTCTAGTAATAATTAAGAATATAAATATATAAATGGCAAATATTGAAGTTTTACTTCCAAAAATGGGGGAAAGTGTTGCAGAAGCGACTATTACAACTTGGTTAAAAGAAGTTGGTGACACAATCGAAGAGGATGAACCAATTGTGGAAATAGCAACGGATAAGGTTGACTCTGAAGTCCCAGCTCCTGCATCTGGAGTATTAGTAGAAAAGAAATTTGCCGAAGGAGATGTTGTTCAAGTGGGTGCAGTTTTTGCAATAATTGGTGCCGATGGAGAAGAAACGGTTGTTTCTGTTACACAACAACAGTCCGAAGAAACTTCTTCTGTTATAGAGGAATTAAGTGCACCTCTAACTAACGATTCAGTATCCTCTACTTCGGTTTCTAAAAATGGAGCTGATGGTCAGTTTTTTTCTCCATTGGTTAGAAGCATAGCTGAAAAAGAAAATGTTTCTCAACAAGAGTTAGAAGGGATAGTTGGAACTGGACAAGGAAATAGGGTGACTAAAAGAGATGTTTTGGCGTTTCTAGAAAATAGATCAACTAAAACCCCTGTCAAAGTTTCAGTAAAATCTGATGATGTACCTAAAGCTAAAGGGACTGATAAGCCAGTACCAGTTGCTCATGTGCCAAATAAATATCCTGTTTCAGCAGGTCCAAACGACGAAATTATAGAAATGGATCGTATGCGTAAGTTAATTGCTACGCATATGGTAGATTCTGTTCATATCTCTCCACATGTAACTTCTTTTGTTGAAGCAGATGTTACAAATATTGTAATGTGGCGAAACAAAATGAAGGATGAATTTTTAAAAAGAGAAGGAGAGAAGTTAACATTTACTCCTTTATTTATGGAAGCAGTAATTAAAGCTTTAAAAGACTTTCCACTTGTTAACTCTGCGTTAGACGGAGATAAAATAGTGGTGAAAAAATCAATTAATTTGGGTATGGCAACTGCCTTACCAACTGGTAATTTAATTGTGCCTGTAATACATGGAGCAGATCAACTTAATCTTACTGGTCTAGCAAAGAAAGTTAACGGATTAGCAAATAACGCTAGAAATAATAAATTGTCTCCAGATGAAATTCAAGGAGGGACCTATACCGTTACAAACGTTGGTACTTTTGGTAATGTAATGGGGACACCTATTATTAATCAGCCACAAAGTGCAATATTAGCTTTAGGAGCAATTAGAAAAAAACCAGCTGTTATTGAAACGCCTTATGGAGATACAATAGGAATTCGCCACATGATGTTTTTATCTCACTCTT
>CALDTD010000201.1 GCA_937924345.1 uncultured Flavobacteriales bacterium
GTAAAGTCAGAATATTGTACGTTCTGTTGAGAGTTATTATAAAAACCAAATTTCCCAGGTAAGTAGCAACCGTCTATATTTAATATTTCAACATTGTTTACAGTTATAATAATATTGTCTGTAGTGTATTTAACAGAAAAATCATACATAGTTTCACATACCCATCCATCTGTTGCCTCAGAAGTTTCAAAAATTGTATTAAATACTCCCGTTCCAGTTGCCTCGTGTCCCCAAAAATCTAGATTACTAGAATCACCATTTACTTCTGTTAAAGAAAATATACTTGGAGCATTAGTAGTTGTTTGTATGCTGCTTCTCCAGTCAAAAAGTAAAAAATCATAAACACTTGCGTTTCCTGAAGGTTCTTGCATGCCAAATACAAATCCAAGAAAGTCATTGTCTCCTCCACAGCCATTTATAGCACCTAGTTTACCATTTATCTCCACATTTATAACTTCTGTTGGTGTAACAAATAAAGTAGGTTGACCATTTATGTCTTGATACACCGAAGTCCCATTCGCAGAAACTTCCCAGTTTCCAGAGCTAGGCTTTCCTTTTTGTTCCCAAGTAGATAAATCCATTGGTATACCATTACATTGCGAAAAGCTAATTTCACATATAAATAATAAAAGGAGAATTAAAAGGTATCTAAACATATATATAAAACGGATAATCTAATTAAGGTTGCTTTATTTTTTTATTTTAGATAGGTATTTTTCAGCAGCATCTTTATGAACTGTAATTGTCATCATTTTAAGCTTTATATAATCTTCATTCATAAAATAATAACCAAATTTTTTGTCATCTAGTTTACCATTTCTAGAACCTGAACCAGAGTCTTTGATTAGGAACCAGTTTTCGCCGTTTTCTTTCTGGTAATATCCTACTAAATGCATTGCATGATCATCTGTAGTAGAGCCATTAGCAAAACGAAGCTGACGTGAACTTTCGTTAATATGTTCTGAGGCGATATCAAATTTTGGAATTATTGCTGTTTGAGAAATCTTATCAAATCCAGGTTCTGAAACATCACTTCCTATACTTATGGAATAACCTTTTTTAAGACTTTCTTTAATAATTGAAGTGAAATCCTCCAGAGGAATATTGATGTAGTCATCACTTCTCCACCAATTGTCTGGCACATTATAAACAGTTTTCTTGTAATAAGGAGCTTCCATCAAACTCATAAAAGTTACATAGTTTAATGGCTCTATTTTTAAAGAAGCTAAATACTCTTTTGGTGTCATTTTTTTTCCGTCAATTGTAATAGCTATTGGAGGTTCTCCAATGTTTCTATTTAATAATAACTTTAAACTAGCTACTGCTTTTTCTTCGTCCCAGTTTTCTTCTTGCTTAATAGTGTTGAATAAAGCTTCTACTTTTTCGAATAAGTCTTCGTGGTTATAAAACTGATTTTCGCTTTTTTTTCCTTTGTAGGCACTGTAAGGTACAGCTCCGTATTTTGCCATTATTTTTGGAATAGCATTGGTTTCTGATCCTTCACCTAAATGCATTTCTCCTTTATACTGGATAAAGTATTTCATTCGTTCTACATATTCCCAATAAACGGTGTACATTTCAGAAAGATTTACTTCTTTATTGGCAATACGTTTTACTTCACTTTCCATAAAAGAGGAAGTAGAAAAAGACCAACACGTACCTGTATTTCCTTGAGAAATCGAATTGCTACACCAAACAGTTTTATATAATGACGGGTCTGTTGGGTAGTTTATTCCTCTGTCGTCTACTTTTAATTTCGTGTGCTCTTTATTGTCAAAATCTCCTTTTAAAGATTTTACAATGGTATGTTGATAATAGCTTACCGGTTCTTTCTTGAAAATTGCCTTTTCTGGTTGTTGAGCAAAAATAGAAAGAGGTAAAATTAAAGTTGATAGGAATATATTTTTCATAATTCTTTTTTTCAAAAATAGGCAATTTTCAAAATTATCACTATCCTTTTGTAATGTTAAAACCGTTGTAAGTCTAATATTTTTAGACCTAATTTTCATTTTACTTATATTTGTATTTATGAATATAAATATATTAATTATTCATAATGCTAAAATCCCTGTGTTAAAATATGGTGGAACAGAACGTGTAATTTGGTATTTGGGCAAAGAGTTAGTCAAACTAGGGCATAAGGTTACTTATTTAGTTCCAAAAGGTTCTACTTGCGATTTTGCAGATGTAATAGAGATTGATGAAGAAGAAAAATTAGAAAATCAAATTCCCGATTTTATAGAGCTTGTACATTTTCATTACCAATCGTCAGAAATAAAAGATATTAAGAAGCCTTATTTGGTAACAGTTCACGGTAATAGAACTCATTTTGAACCATTTGATATTAATAGTGTTTTTGTTTCTAAAGACCACGCGAATAGATATGGGTCGGACGCTTATGTTTATAATGGACTCGACTGGGAAGATTATGGAACCCCTGATTTAAAAAACAAGAGAGAATATTTTCATTTTTTAGGAAATGCAGCTTGGAAGGTAAAAAATCTTAAAGGTGCAATTAAAACAATTGAATCTATTTCTAACCAGGAACTTAAAGTATTAGGAGGAAAGAGATTTAACTTTAAAATGGGAATGCGTTTTACTTTTAATCCAAAAATTACTTTTGAAGGAATGGTGGGAGGAAAAGAGAAAAATGAATTTATAAATCATTCAAAAGGATTAGTTTTTCCTGTTCGTTGGTCAGAACCGTTTGGTTTAGCTATCATTGAAAGTTTATATTTTGGTTGTCCTGTTTTTGGCACACCTTATGGAAGTTTAAGAGAGTTAGTAACTCAAGAAGTTGGTTTTTTAGCAAGTTCAAAAGTTGAATTAGCTAATGCAATTTCTAAAGTAGATAGGTATGATAGAGAAGAATGTCATCTTCACGCAAAAAATAAGTTCAATTCTAAAGTAATGGCATTGGCTTATTTAAAACTGTATAATAAGGTTTTAAAAGGTGAAACATTAAATACTAAAGCACCTGTTTTATTAGTCGAACCAGAAAAATTATTACCATGGGAAAATTAAAAGTTATAAGTTTTATAACAGTTTTATTAATGGGGCTAGTCTTTTGTTCTTTTGAGCATGATTATTACGTTAGTATTACCAACTTGAATATTAAAAAAGAGACCAAACAACTCCAAGTAGAAATTAAATTAGATGCTGAAGATCTAGAAGGGGTTATTCAAGAAGAGAAGGGTAAAAAGATTGTTTTAGAAAAAGCCGGAGAAGCAGAATTAAAAGTTATCAATTTATATTTAACGAATCATTTTGTTGTTTTTGCAAATGGAGGTAAGTTGAAATTGGAGTTTATTGGAAAAGAATTAACTCCCGATGGAAGCTTTTGGTGTTATCTGACTGCAGATTTACCAGCGATAACTCAATCTATTAAAATTAAAAACGATATATTGTTACCCACTTTTATTCAACAACATAATATTGTGAATTTAAAGTCAAATGGAAAAGTGCAAAGTCACACATTTATTCATAAACATACGACACATACATTTAAGTTAGATGCAAAATAAAAGAATCAGTTTAGTAGCAATTTTATGCGCTTCATTTATATTTAGTCCTGTTCAGGGGCAGGGAGATATTAATAGAAATAAATTTAGACAATTAAAACAAGAATTAGCAACTCCAAATGTTTACAGAACAGCTTCTGGAGCTCCAGGGCATGAATATTATCAGAATCGAGCAGATTATAATATGTCTATAACGTTAGACGATGCTAAACAAC
>CALDTD010000202.1 GCA_937924345.1 uncultured Flavobacteriales bacterium
GTCCTGGATCTAATTTTGAGAATGTTGTGAAAGCCTGAGCTCTGATAGCAGGAGAGGCTTCAATAAACATATTAATTAACTCTTCAAATTTAGCGTTAAAAAAAAACAATATATTAAATGAGCCTGGCTGCGTTTTATATACTTTTTCTATTTCTTTTACGGCAGCTAAAACTGTTTTTAAAGCCTCATCATTATTCGTGTAGAAATTATCCATCCCTTTTAAATGGTAATCATAATGACAAGTTCTGAGTGGAGTATATAAATCTTGTAAAAAATTATTTACTAAATGAAAACGATTGTTTAAAAACTTAGCCCCCCAACCTTTATTTTCTGTATCGCTAGAATAATTTGTTACAACTTGTTGCGCTTTCAAAAAATATGGTTGCCCACCTTTCGGCGAAAAAGAATCATAATCCATACCAATCATAACATATGCATAATACGCAAGTACATCGGCCAACCCGCCAACTGAAGCTCTGTCAGGTGTAAAAATAATGGCAGTATTTCTTAAATAAGTAAACCGTAAATTCTTATCGTTATGATTTAGTAACCTTGTTTTATAATTAGAATTATAAACTGGACGTGAGGAAGATACTTGAATACTTCCTTCATAATTATCTGTAGAAATTACTTTAGAAATATTAATCAAGACATTACACTCGATTCGTTCTTCGGGTTTATAATTATCTGTAGTCCATTTTGTCTCATTTAAAAACTCAAAAACAGCAGCTTTTAGTGACTCAATAATCTCTTCGTTATTTGTATTCCCTCCCAATGTAGGAGCTATAACAGATACTTGACAATTTAATTCCTGGGCGTAAGCCCAGCTAAAACAAAAACTGACTAAAATTGTTATGATTATATTTCTCATTTAACTCTCTCTAATTCTACAATTTGCATTAAAATATCTAAAGCAACTTCATCCTTAGCCTTTAACTCAAAATCTATCTTTTTATTCTCTTTTGTAAGGATTGTAATCTGATTTGTATCATGTTTAAAACCTGCACCTTTATTTTGTAAAGAGTTTAAAACAATAAAATCTAAGTTTTTCTTAACTAATTTCTTATTCGCATTTTCGACTTCATTATTGGTTTCTAATGCAAAACCTACCAAAAGTTGAGCCTCTTTTTTATGGTCTCCCATCCACTTTAATACGTCGTGGGTTTTAACCAACTCTATATTCCAATCATCTGCTTTTTTCTTCACTTTTGTAGAAGAAACCTCTTTTGGAGTATAATCAGCAACAGCTGCTGCTGCAATAATTACATCATGTTTTTCTGCCTCTAATTTACAAACCTCTAATAAATCTTTTGCAGTTTGAATATCAATTCGGGTAACACCTTTTGGAGTTTGCAAAGCTACAGGACCTGCAACTAAAGTAACATCAGCACCTAAATTAATTGCTTTTTTTGCCAATGCAAATCCCATTTTACCAGAAGAGTGATTCCCTATAAAACGAACAGGATCTATTGGTTCATGAGTAGGACCAGCGGTAATCAAAATTTTCTTACCGGTTAGTGGCTGACTTTCTCTAAAATACTTACTTAAAAAACTAACTATATTTTCGGGCTCAGCTAATCTTCCTTCTCCTTCTAAGCCGCTGGCTAATTCACCACTTTCTGGATAAATAATATGACTATTGCGATCTAATAATTTTTGTAAATTATCTTTAGTAGAGCCATGTTTATACATATCCAAATCCATAGCAGGCGCAATAAAAGTTGGACATTTAGCAGACAGATAAGTCGCCAACATAAAACTATCTGCATGACCAGTAACCATTTTGGCTAAGGTATTGGCAGTAGCAGGAGCAACAAGAAATGCATCTGCCCACAAGCCTAACTCTACATGATTATTCCACTCTCCAGTATTGCCTTTTTTTACAAAATCTATTAAAACTGGATTTTTAGATAAGGTAGACAAGGTAAGTGGCGTAATAAAACCACAAGAGGCGTCTGTCATAATTACTTTGACAGACGCCCCTAATTTTATTAAATCTCTTATGATGTAAGTAGCTTTGTAAGCGGCAATACTTCCTGTGACTGCAAGAATTATATTTTTGCCGTTAATCATCTACTACTTTTCTTTAGCTTTCCAATACACTTTATTTTCTTCAAACTCTTGTATTGCCATAGCTCCTGGCTTTGGTAATCTTTCGTAAAAACGAGAAACTTCAATTTGCTCTCTGTTTTCGAAAATTTCTTCTAAGTTATCCGTAGATGATGCAAACTCCTCTAATTTAGAAGATAATTCTTCTTTTAGTTCTGTATTAATTTGATTTGCTCTTTTAGAAAACACAACGATAGATTCATAGATATTACCTTGAGCTGGTCTCGATAACTCATCTAAATCCCTTGTAATTGTTGTCTTTTCTGCTGTACTATCTCTATATGCCATAATATAACTATTGTTAGTTGGTCGCGTTATTTTCTTTTAATTTTGCTAACTCCTTATTTGTGTTAGTATAATATGTTTCTGCTTGTTTTAGCCATTTACTATTACTAAAACCATCCACAAAGGTATGATAAGATTTTATAGTTTCTACTAATCTGTCTTCTTTTTTTGAATCTACACTATTAATTGCAAATAAATAGTTCGATTTTACAATTAAAAATAGAATCTCCTCCTTGTAATCTGTGTCTGGGTAAGTTTGTAAAGTTGAATTAAAAGCGATGACTGCTGAACGGTATTTTTCCATTTTATAAAACAACTTTGCATTCTCGTAACTTTTCTTTTCTAGCTTACTTCTCAACAATCTAATTTCTGCATTGCTAGAATCCACCAAACTGCTATTTGGATAACGATCCATAAACAATTGAAACTCGTCTATGGCAGCGTAAGTTTCACTTTGGTCTAAATTATATTCAGGTGAAAGTTTACGTTTACAAATCGCTGCTAAAAATGCGCACTCCTGAGCTCTTGGGCTATTTGGATAACTTTTCGCAAACTTTTTAAAGTAATAGCCAGCCATGTAAAATTCTTTTACAGCGTATTGATTTTGGGCGTAATAATAATAAACATCTTCTCCTTTGTCTGTCATTCTAAAAAAAGACATTAACTCTTCAAAAAGGGGTAAAGACTTGTAATAATCGCCAGCTTTGTAGTACTCTTTTGCCTTGGTATATTTTAGCTCGTAGTCATTACTCTTTAATATTTTATTATACTCTGAGCAACTCCCCATAATTAGGGAAGAAATTACTAAAACAAGAATTAAAAAACAGTTTTTCATATTAAGAATTGAACTACAAAAGATTATTTATTACTTAAATATTAACGCTTTCGAGGTGCGAATATAAACAATGTGTGGATTAAACGATAATAAAGTTTAAAAATTGCATTTGGATTTAAAGCCCTCTCATTTATATACATTATTAATTGTTGGTTGAAATTGACTACTTTTGCAGAAATTCTCATATATAATATAACTAAGTGAACTTTTCTGACCTTAATATTAGCCGCCCTCTACTAAACGCACTAGA
Source organism: uncultured Flavobacteriales bacterium (assembly GCA_937924345.1). Lineage (GTDB taxonomy): Bacteria > Bacteroidota > Bacteroidia > Flavobacteriales_D > Parvicellaceae > S010-51. The sequence continues at coordinate 3,480 of CALDTD010000202.1, forward strand.
AGACTTAGAGTACTTACACCCTACTCCAATCCAAGAAAAAGCATTTCCTTTAATTATGTCTGGTAAAGATATGATTGGTGTTGCGCAAACAGGTACAGGAAAAACATTTGGATACTTATTACCAATATTAAAACAATTAAAATATTCTGAACAGCGTCAACCTCGCGTTTTAATCATTGTACCAACTAGAGAATTAGTTACACAAGTAGTTGAAGAAGCTAAATCGCTTACAACATACATGTCTATTAGAATTGATGGTGTCTATGGTGGCACAAACATTAATACTCAGAAACAACTTATTTATGATGGTTTAGATATTTTAGTTGCTACACCTGGCCGCTTAATTGATTTGGCGATGACTAAGATTCTACGTTTAAAAAACATCAAACAGTTTGTAATTGATGAAATGGATGAAATGTTGAACTTAGGATTTAGAACTCAAATTCATACCATTTTAGATTTATTACCAGAAAGAAGACAAAACCTTTTGTTTTCGGCAACTACTAATGACGAAATAGAAGCCTTGAGTAACGACTACTTTATACAACCTCAAAAAATAGAAATTGTTAGAAGTGGAACACCTTTGGCAAAAATTAACCAGTCTGCTTATGATGTTCCAAACTATTTTACTAAAGTTAACTTATTAAATCACTTACTAAATACCAACAAAACAATAACCAAAGGATTAGTCTTTGTCGGCAGCAAAAAACTAGCAGATCGTTTACACGAATCATTAGATAAAATCTACCCTAACAAAGTTGGAGTCATTCACTCTAACAAAGCACAAAATCAACGTTTTAGAACCTTAGATCAATTTGAAGATGGAACTTTCCGTATATTAATTGCTACAGAAATAATTGCAAGAGGTATGGATATAAGAGGTGTATCTCATGTAATCAACTTCGACTTACCAAATAACGCTGCTAACTACATTCACCGAATAGGTAGAACGGGAAGAGCTGATGCTAAAGGAGTTGCTATTTCTTTTATAAATGAAGTAGAAAAACAATATCAAGAGGAAATAGAACTCTTAATGAACAAGCAAATAAAAATGCTAGACTTTCCAGAAGCGGTAGAAATCTCGAAACAGTTTGCAGATGAAGAGCTAATTGCTTATCAACAGAAAAACTATCTACCTAACACTAAGCTTGGTAGTGAAGGAGGGGGCGCCTTCCATGATAAAAAAGAAAAAAATAGTAAGATAAATCTTGGTGGTAGCTACAGAAGGGAAATAAAAATTAAATACAAAAAACCACAAAAAAGAAGCGGCAAAAAGAAGTAGTTTTTCTATATTTAGAAAAAACAATAAGCTGAAAGTACTATGCAACATATTAATATTTAGCTTAATTTCACTTAAGTTCTTTGGGCAGCAACATACATTTGTCCAATACAATGTTGCGGAAGGTTTAGCTCAATCACAAGCTTTAAAAATTATACAAGATAAACTTGGTTTTTTATGGATTGCCACTGCTGGTGGTGGAGTTTCAAAGTTTGATGGAAAAACATTTATCAATTACAACGAAAATAACGGATTAGGAGGAAATGTTGTAACAGATATTAGCGAAGGAGATGAAAACACAATCTACTTTTGTTCCACTTGGGGACCAGCGTCATATTTTAAAGACAATAAGTTTTTTACGCTATCAAATGATCTTTTAGGAATACACCATATTTCTTATAATTTTCAAAACAAATTACTATACGGTTCCAAAAGAAACAATTTATACTATTATAGAAAAGACAAATGGAATCAATTAAAAACTTATGAAGAAAAAAACATCGAAAGTTTTTTTTCTGATCACCATGGAAATCTATATTTCTATACAAACTCTAATATTAGAGCTATAAATTCTGAAACGAATGAACTAACAGTTATTTACGAGTCTGATGAACAAATAACATCAGCCACTTGGATTAATAACAAACTAAGTATTGGAATTAAAGGAAAAGGACTTTTTTATTTAGAAAACAACGAATTAGTTGCCTACAAATTTAATAGTCGAATTCAACCAACCGCTATAATAAATGGTGTTGTGATTAATCAAAATAATGAAACTTGGATTTCAACTCAAAAAAATGGAATTTATGTTTATAAAGACAATGAACTAGAACATATCTCCGTTAAAAATGGACTCCCAAACAACTTTACTAAAAACCTAATTTGCGATCACCAAAATAATATTTGGTTTAGCAATGAATCTGAAGGCCTCATAAAATACGAAAAAACTTCTTTTGTGAACTTCTCTAATATTGAAGGACTGAAAAACCCAGACAACTTTGCTGTTTTAATAGATGACAAACAAAATATTTGGATAGGTTCTGCAGTAAATGGTTGCTATATCTATAATGGAAAGACAACTACTATATTGAACGAAAAAAATGGTCTACCCAACAATACCGTTACAAGCATTACAAAAGGAGATAGCAACGAAATTTGGATTGCTACAAGAGGTGGAGTTGTTTTATACAAAGAAGGAAAAACTAAAGTTTTTACAACTAAAGATGGACTAATTAGTAACACTATTAAATGTTTATTATTCGACCATCAAGGAAGGCTCTGGATCGGAACTACTTTAGGTATTTCTGTTTTAAAAAATGGATCAATTACAAACTACAATGCAAAAGATGGAATGCTAAACGTAAATTCCCATACAATTTATGAAGATAGTAAAGGGATAATATGGGTAGGAACAAGTCGTGGTTTACATAAGTTTTATGATGGAAACTTCAAAGTTTATGGTTATGAGGACGGATTATGCAACTCTTATGTAGGTAGTATTGTTGAAGACAACAACGGATTAATTTGGGTTGGTACAGATCGTTGTATTGGCAAATTACAAAACGAAAAATTTAAATATTACACAGAAGCAGATGGATTAAACTCTACCATAATTTACTTGATGAATAAAGACGATAAAGGAAATTTATGGGTAGGGACAAACAAAGGGTTGGATAAAATTACTTTGACTGATGAAGGCAACATAACAAATATTGAGTTTTATGGTAAAAACGAAGGGTTTTATGGAGTAGAATGTAACTCAAGAGCTACATATAAAGATAACGAGGGTAATTTATATTTTAATACAATTAAGGGACTATTTAAATATGAAAGTAAAAACAATGAAAACGAAAACTTTTTATTTCCATTATACATTTCAAACATAAAATTATTTTTGGGAGAAATTGAGGACAAATACCTAAAGGGGGAAAAAAATATTTTTGGAATATCAGACAGTTTAATTTTACCTTCAAAAAAAAATCATCTTACTTTTGAATTTAAAGGTATAGACTTAGCAAACCCAAATGAAGTATACTACTCCTACCGTTTAAAAAACTTTGACTCTACTTGGTTTAGCAATACTAAATCTCAATATGCGGTGTACTCCAATATTCCTCCTGGAGAATATCAATTCCAAGTAAAAGCATCATCAAAATCAGGAGGTAGCAATCCTAAAATAGTTTCTTGTTATGTCAAAATAAATGAACTCCCTCCTCCCTTCTACTTTAGTTGGTGGTTCATACTCATTTGCACAGTTTTGTTTTCGTCTATAGTATATAATATAGTAACTATAAAAAATAAAGCACTTCGTATATCTAAAGAAGAGCTAGAACAAAAAATAAAAGAACGTACAAAGGAAATTTCTAAACAGAATAGGGAAAAAACAGTTCTACTTCAAGAAATTCATCATCGTGTAAAAAATAATTTCCAAATTATAAACTCTCTTTTTAACATTCAGGCTTATTATACAACAAGTAAAGAGACTAAAGCTATTTTTAAAGAAAGTCAGAATAGAATCTTAGCAATGTCTAAAGTTCACCAATCACTTTATGAATCGAATGACTTTTCTGCATTAAACCTTAAGGACTACATAACAAAACTGTTAAATGATATAAAGTATAGTTATGCATTAGATAAAAACGTAAAAGTTAAAATGAATATTGATGAATCTATTTCCATACCTTTAGATAACTTAATTCCTTTTGCTTTAATCATAAACGAAATCATTGCAAACTCATTTAAATATGCTTTTATTGAACAAGTCAACAATACAATCACAATTGATATTCAACAAGATGATGATAAAACGACACGTATAAAAATAGCTGATAATGGCGTTGGACTGCCAGATAGTTTTGATTGGGAAAACCCTACTTCCATGGGGATCGACCTTATTAAGACACTAACAGAACAGCTAAATGGAACAATAGAAGTTTCTAGCAAAAATGGGACACATTATTTACTTACTTTTGCAACATAATAAGTCACATCATTATGAAAATAGTCATATCACCAGCAAAATCCTTAAATTTTGATCAA
>CALDTD010000203.1 GCA_937924345.1 uncultured Flavobacteriales bacterium
GCTTGCTAAATAGTTCTTTTGATTTCTTGTCCGTAAACCCGTGATATCCCTCAGCTGGAATGGCTACATCGGTGCTACTTTTTTGATGAACTTCATCCGTAAGATAATCGTTCGTAAAATAATCAAAGGAATTAGCAATAGAGCTTAACTCCAAAGAGAATTTTTGTAGATCTATACCATACGAAAGTTCCGTTTCCTCATTACTTGGGCTACCAAAAACAAGTTTTTTCCCGTCATAATAGAACCACTCATTGTAATAAGCTGCCAGTCTACTTGCATAGTTAAAAGCACTTTGATTATGTTGTACAGAATAATGAATCGTATCTGAAGATACCGGAGAAAAATTAGTTTCTAATTTTCCTTTATCATAATCCTGAAATGTTTGCTCCAAGATTTCTGTAAGACTCATATCATTAAAGGAATCATAATGACCTCCATCATCAGAAAGAATTGAGGTACTTTTAGCATATAAAGTAACCAAATCACCACTAGATTGGTGAAATCCTTTTGTACCCATAACTTTAGTTACAATTCCTTTAAATTCTAATTCTTTATAACCTCTAAAATCTGACGTAGAACTTATCTTAACCGTAATAACACCTCCCAAATACTCTTTGCTGTCTCCAATTAATTCTTCAGATAGTTTTTCAACCACATCAGTTCTGCATACTAATTCTAAATCATGATGTGCATCGATTTCCTGTACTAATTTTAAACTAACATAAGACTGAATAGGTGTTCCAGATATGAATATTTGAGTAGTGGTTTGTAGTGCCATATGGAATTAATATTTGGGTTCTATGTATTAGTGTATTAATTTAATTATTTGTTACCTACAACTGAGATATTATAATGCAAACTTACTGTTATTATTGTATTTAACTTTAGCAAAAGGGGATTTTACCCCTATTAAAACTTAACCTTTTCGATGAGTAACTTGTATATTCGTTCAGTAACATATTTATTTACTTTAAAATTCTTTTTTCGGATCTACTTGGTCTAATAACTCTAGTAATAAGAGTCGGTTTGTTTTTGAATTTTTCTTATGTACTCGATTATCTTTTAAAAAGTAATCGATCACATATCTAAGATGCGTGTTTTCAAACGTTTCTATAATATTTTTATTTGTTAATCGCTTCATTTTATAATCCTGAGATAGAGTATAGAATAAATTGTTTCTTGTTGTAAAAGGAAAAAATACTGATCTAAATTCATAAATCTTAATAAAATGACAGTAATCCATTAAGTAACAATATCCACTTTTACCAATAGCAATCATTTCCTTATTAAAGAATTGTTTGCTTAATTCGTTCTTAATACACTGGTACTCAATAGGGGATTTTTGCCCTTGCAACAGTACTTCGACTTTTTGTAAAAGATCATAAGCATCAATTTTTGTCAATCCATCAAATTGTTTCAATACTTTTTGTAAAATTTCATCCTGGTAGGTTAGCATATGTTTGCTAGTTTTAATATAATCGTGTTTATAAAGGATATTCGGGCACTCTTAATAAATGGGGCGCTATATTTACTGTACAAAGACTATTATATAAAAGTACCCGATATCTCTGGCTGGGGTTATCAACACAAATTATCATTTTTGTTTTACAATTATCTCTTTGATCTATTCTGCCAATACTCCGTAAGGTTCCATTTTCTAATAGCATTCATTATTCTATTAGCAGTCACCTTAATAAACAATACTTGGTTCTTTTCTCTATCCACAGATACCTTTGGGTTCATTTTTTTAAGCACTTGTTCTATAGCTTCGATTCTGGCATTGTGATTAAACATTTCCATTATTTTCTTTTGAACAATACGCTTTCTTTCAGCATCCAGCCTATTATAATTAGGGTGTTCTTTTAGCATAGTAAGAATTTTATCTAAAGCTACATTAGTAGTAGGTTTAAGAAAATTATTATAGGTTTTGTTGATTAACACAAACCTTCTGGCTCTATGGATTACACTAATAGCATAATCAGTTGTTGTCCCTTTGTCGAATAGACGAATAGCCCATTTATAGATTAATGATTCATAACAATCTTTGTTAGCAACACGTGTCATAAAATCATCCATTTCTATTTGAATAGATTTGATAATCGTGGTGAGGAATTGATTACGGTTTTTGTTCAGGTTTATATTTTTTGTCATAGTATTCTATTTTGGGTTTGAGCGCACTCATCAATATCTAGTAAGTTTTTTCAGGTGGTTGTGCACTATTAGCACTTCTTTATCTGTCAGACCTCCAATACCTGATGCGAATTTTTGAAGTCGTCCTTTTCTAAAATTCAGAACTCTCTCCATATAAGTAATGTTGAGTGATTTCTTAATATTTAGCGAAGAAGTATTTTTTCGCAGATAGTTAGTAACCTTTCTCCGTCTGGTATTATTCCTTAGTATTTCTTTTTCGTTTTCGTCCATTTTTTGACGTTTGTGTACAACAATAAATTGACGTTCGAATCAGTTAAGTGGGGTAAACTTCAAACGTGCCATTTTCAAGGCATTACGGAATTCCGTAAATATTATGACGATATGTTTACTAGGGTTTAATATGGGTTGGGGAAATTCTAATATCCGTAATCCCTGAAAATTGCCCTTTTTTTAATTACATTTGTTCGTGATCAATTTAACACACCGAACAAATGTTCGACTAATATAGAACATTTGTTCGTTATTACAAAATGTTTGGGGGACTTTTTAAAAGAAAAATCGTGGATGGATTTCTATGAGCTATTAAAATCATATAAAGAAAAGAGCGGCTTATCATTTAGTGATATTGGAAGCCATATAGGTGTGTCAGCAGATGCGCTTCGAATGGCAGTAAGTCGCAAAAGTTTGAGCGACCTCCAGAAACAGGCTTTGGAACCTTTATTTATTGATGACTTGGATG
>CALDTD010000204.1 GCA_937924345.1 uncultured Flavobacteriales bacterium
TATTGTCAATTATTGTATTATGGCGCTTATTCAGCTAGAAATTAGTAAGGATAAACCGTTGGAATTGGACGCTGAGGAAACCATTATGTTGTATCACCAGTATGAGGATAATGTTCGTGATTTAATGAAAGCTAAAAATCATGATTATGGAGAAGCTTGGCGAGATATGCGTATTTCTTCTTTAACAGATTTAATTTTAATGAAGATTTTAAGAACGAAGCAAATAGAGGATAACAAAGGAGAAACATTAGTTTCTGAAGGTATTGACGCAAACTATTATGATATGATTAACTATGCATTATTTGCTTTAATTTTAATGGAAGAAGAAAAATAAAGTACTTTTTATTTTTGTGAATAAAGAATCAATTTTAGAATAACTAAATATGAAAAAATTACTACTACAGGATTGTATAAATGATGTGAAAGCCTTTCACGAAGCGTTTAAAATAGGTAATGAAGTAGTACCGGTAGGTCAAATTAAAGAAAGTGATTATATTTTACGTCATAATTTAATGCAGGAAGAGAATGATGAGTATTTAGAAGCTGCAAAAAATGGAGATTTAACAGAGATTGCTGATGCTTGTGGAGATATGCTTTATATTTTATGTGGTACTATGCTTAAACATGGTTTGCAAGATAAAATAGAGGAGGTCTTTTCTGAAATTCAACGTAGTAATATGAGTAAATTAGACAAAGATGGGAATCCTATTTACAGAGAAGATGGAAAAGTCTTAAAGTCTGATCAATATTTTAAACCAAATATTAAAGCAATTTTAGAAAAGTAATTTTATTACTCAAATACACTATTTTCAAATTAATAAGTCTAATTAAAAAAAATGAAACTCTGTATTGCCGAAAAGCCTAGCGTAGCTAAAGACATTGCTCAAGTATTGGGAGCTAAAAGTCGTATGGATGGTTATTATGAAGGCAATGGATATTACGTAAGTTGGACTTTTGGTCACTTGTGTGGATTAACAGAGCCTCAGGAATATACAGAGAAGTGGAAATATTGGGATTTGAAGACCCTACCAATGATTCCTGCTAAGTTTTCGATTAAAGTTAAGGAAGATTCTGGTGTTCAAAAGCAGTTTAATACAATAAAGAACCTTGTTGGTCGCTGTGATGAGGTCATAAATTGCGGTGATGCTGGGCAGGAAGGAGAGTTAATACAACGTTGGGTTTTAGCGAAAGCACAAAGTAAAAAACCTTTAAAAAGACTTTGGATTTCTTCTTTAACAGAGGAAGCTATAAAAGAAGGGTTTCAAAAGTTAGAAGATGGTTCTAAATACGATAATTTATATGCTGCTGGTTCTGCACGAGCGATAGGAGATTGGTTATTAGGAATGAATGCCACGCGCTTATTTACAATTCGTTTTGGTAAAAAAGGTCAAGTACTTTCTATAGGTCGAGTACAAACACCAACTTTGGCGATGGTAGTAAAACGTCAGTTAGAGATAGATAATTTTGTTTCTACTAAATATTGGGAATTAAAAACAGTATATAGAGATGTCCTGTTTTCTAGTTCTAAAGGAAAAATTACTAAGCTAGAAGAGGGTGAAGCTTTTTTAGATACAATAGAAAAAGAAGAGTTTGAAGTTGTTAGTTACGCTCAAAAGCAAGGAAAAGAGCAACCGCCTAGATTGTTTGATTTAACTTCTTTGCAAGTAGAAGCCAATAAAAAGATCGGATTATCTGCAGAACAAACATTAAATACTATTCAAAATCTTTACGAAAAGAAATTGGTTACCTATCCTAGGGTGGATACCACTTATTTATCAGAAGATATTTATCCTAAAGTTCCTGGGATTTTAAATAAACTAACCCATTATAGTCGATTTACAGAAGCGTTGAGAGGAAAGCCAATTCGAAAATCAAAAAAGGTTTTCGACAATAAGAAAGTTACCGATCACCACGCAATTATTCCAACTGGGGAAACACCATCTGGCATTACGCCTCAAGAACAGAAAATTTACGATATGATTACCCGTCGTTTTATTTCTGTTTTTTACCCAGATTGTATTGTAAGTAATACAACAGTTCTTGGTAAAGTTGAGGAGTTAGAATTTAAAGCTACAGGAAGACAAATTATAGAAAAAGGTTGGCGTGTAGTTTTTGAAGATGAAACTTCTGAAGGTAAAAAAGACGAAAAGAAAGAGCAATTAATGCCAACTTTTGAGAAAGGGGAAAAGGGGTCACATAAACCACAATTACAGGAGAAAGATACTCGACCGCCATCGTATTATACCGAGGGTACATTGTTAAGAGCCATGGAGTCTGCAGGTAAGCAAGTAGATGATGATGAATTAAGAGATTTAATGAAAGAGAATGGTATTGGAAGACCATCAACAAGAGCAAATATTATTGAAACGATTGCCCGCCGTAACTATATTAAAAAAGAGAAAAAAAGAATTGTAGCGACTCAAACTGGTATTCATTTAATATCACTTATCAATAGTGAGATTTTAAAATCTGCTGAATTAACAGGACAGTGGGAGCGTAAACTTCGTGATATTGAAAAAGGAGAATATAAAGTTCAAGACTTTAAAAAAGAACTTTTTGAAATGGTGAATTTGCTCGTGCATGAAGTAAAACATCAACCAATTGAAAAAATGCCAACAATTTGCCCTAAATGTAGTAAAGGAAATATTATAAGAGGTAAAACTGCTTGGGGTTGCAGCGATTGGTCGAATGGGTGTAAATTTACGTTGCCCTTTAAGTTTAAAAATATTCAACTTTCTACACAAGATATGGAAAGTTTAATAGCCGATAAGAAGTCTAGAAATCGTTATAAAATTGGTAAGTCAACTGAGCTACAATATTTAGCATTTACAGATAAACTTAAGGTTGTAATAGCTAAAGATTAGTCTTTTATACTAGAGGTAAGTCCAGCACTTATAGCATAAATATAAGGGTGTTTAGGTAATAAATTTATAGAAGCTGCATTATTCTCATTAAAGTAATAATCGTATTGGAGTTGACCTCCATATAACACTAACTTCCTTTCCTAAACTTTGTTTTTACTTAGTTTAATAAAGTTAGAATCTGTTGAATAACCTTCTATTTTATTCCAGTTTTTTTGAAGTAGAAAAGAGGTCCGAAACTTAGCGAACCTCTTTAAACAAGGCAACTAAACTACTTTTATTCACATAATGTTTATAGAACTTCTCATTTTCATCTTTTCTTGGGTGATAACTTATTCCTCCGTATTCTAGACCTAATATTAAGTTGAGCAGTTATGATAAGTGATGAAGTAATAAAATAGAGTGTTATTAAAAATAATAGCCTCATTTAGAGTTTATAGCAGCAATTCCAGGAAGTTCTTTGCCTTCTAGATATTCTAACATAGCACCACCTCCAGTACTTACGTGACTTACTTTTTTACTTAAGTTGAATTTATTTATTGCTGCAACGCTATCACCACCTCCAACTAATGAGAAAGAACCGTTTTCAGTAGCTTTTGCAATAGTTAATGCGATGTCAACTGTTCCTTTCTGAAACGATTCCATTTCAAAAACCCCCATAGGACCATTCCATAAAATTAACTTAGAGTTAAGTATTGTGTCTTTAAATAATTCACTAGACTTTTCTCCAATATCTAATCCCATCCAACCATCTGG
>CALDTD010000205.1 GCA_937924345.1 uncultured Flavobacteriales bacterium
TGTGTAAGGCATTTTGTGGAACATTGTGTTCTTTTAGGTAATTGTTAACAGCCTCAAGCGACCAGTCCAAAAGTGGATTAAATTTAATAATATTAAACACTTCATCTAGCTGAACTCTTGATAAAGAGCTTCTGTTCTCACTTTGGTCAGCTCGTAAACCGGTTACCCAAGCATTATTATTATTTAAAGCACGTCTTAATGGTTGTACCTTTCGAATACCGCAACACTCTTTCCTGTTTCCTACTGATTCGTAAAATGAGTAAGCACCCTTTTCTTTGTATAGCTTTTCTACTGCTTCACTTTCTGGATAGTAAACGTCAATTTTAGTATTATATTTTTCATTTGTACGTTGCATAACTCGGTAAGTGTCTTCAAACATTCTTCCGGTATCTAGCGTAAAAAGTTTTATTGGAATGTTATTGGCCAATATTAAATCTGTTATAACCTGATCTTCCTGTCCAAATGAAGTAGAGAATACTGCTTTACCACTGAAGTTATCCGAAATATACTTTAAGAAATCAACTGTATTTAGCTGATTTGTATCTTCTAAAATTGTACTGATATTATGATTCACGTTCTCTATTTTTTAGCATTCCCCAAGAAATATTAATCCAAAGTCTCTCATGACCAAAGTATAGTGCCATTTTAATAATACTTTCTAATATAGCTATGCTCGTTGCTTTTTCAATAGCATTAGGATCATCTCCAAAAAAAAGCATAGCTAGTATAAATGTGGTGACTGATGCAATCAATCGCCAAGAAATCGCTTTAACAGCCGATCTCCATGCTTTTTCAGTCTTCCACTGTGGTGTGTTACTCATAGAACTTACTTTCGTAAGTTGGCAAATGTACTACACGAAAATTAAACTAAAGAATTTGATAACAAAAAAATAATTAAGAAGCTACTTTTGTTAATTTATATTAATTCATTCTTACTTGTACAATTTGCTTAGTTTCAAAGAATTCACTGTCAAAGAATTCACTGATTTTTGTAAGTGTAGGGTTGTACTTAAAGTTCACTTCATTTAACTCTTCATGTAAGTCTCCTCCTTTTAAGTAAATAATTCCATTGGGTAAGTCGTTAAAACTATGAGACCTAAACTTATTTTTTACCCACGGTACAAAACGGTTCATCCTTGTCACCGCTCTACTTACTACAAAATCAAAGTTACCCTTTACCTTTTCTGCACGTTGGTGAAGACCTTCAACATTTTCTAGTCCTAAAGAAGCGGCGACTTCATTTACAACTTTTATTTTTTTACCAATGGAATCTACCAATAAAAAATCCGAATCTGGGAATAAAATTGCTAGAGGTATTCCAGGGAACCCACCTCCAGTTCCAACATCTAATATTTTTGTTTCTGGTTTAAACGAAATAATTTTTGCAATTGCCAATGCATGTAAAACATGACGCTCATAAAAATTATCTACATCTTTTCGGCTTATTACGTTTATCTGAGCATTCCAAAAAGTGTATAATTCCTCTAGTTTAGAAAACTGTTTAATTTGTTTTTCTGTTAAGTTTGGGAAATGTTTTAATAGCGTCTCCATTGCTTAAATTTTGTCTTTATTGTCTTTTAAAATGTTGTAAAGAAAATCTCTTGCTCTAAATAACTGAGCTTTTACCGTCCCTAAAGGTAAGCTAAGTTCTTCTGCAATTTCGTCGTAACTCATTTCTTTAAAATAGCGCATTTCAATTAAGGTTTGGTACCTTGGTTTTAAACGCTGAACAACCTCTCGCATCAATTTTATCTTTTGATCTCGTATGGCAACTTCTTCAGGGTTTCTTGTCTGACTCTTTAATTCAATCATAAAAGAGTCTCCATCTTCATTTTCTAGACGATTATCTATGGAAAGAACATTCTTTTTCTTTTTTCTAAGGAAATCAATACAATTATTGGTCGCAATTTTAAATAACCAAGTACTAAAAGCATAGTTAGGTGTATATTGGTGTAACCGACTAAATGCTTTGCCAAATGCTTCTATTGTTAAATCATCTGCATCATCTCTATTATTTACCATTTTTAATAACATAAAGAAAATCGAATCTCGGTATCGATCCATTAGGTCTGTATAAGCCTGTTGGTCTTTATTGTTAATAGCATTCAAAACCAAAGCATAGTCTCGTTGTGCTTTCTCAGAAAGATGATCGATAGCTATTTTTTTATCTGCCATGGTTATAAGTGATTACTTTTTGAAATAAATAATGGGTTTAAATAAAGGAATATGATTTCCAATATTGGTGCCAAGAAAATAAGGTTTTTACTTCCCATTATTTTAAATGGTTTTATAAAGATAATAATTTGCAGGATGATTTTAAATAACACAATTCCCAAAATATACAGTGGGAAGAATTTTAACCCTAGCAAAATTACAAATGAGATATAGAAAAAGGCTAATGAAATTGGAAAAAGACTTAGTAAAAACAATTGATAGTTTTTATATCGATTTCCGGTCGTAAAATGTCTTGTCTTTTGTCTTAGCCAGTCTTTGTAAGTTTCTTTGGGAGTAGAGTACGTAACAGCACTTTCGTTAAAAACTACACTTATATTTCTTTTATTTGCTGCCTCGTTAACAAACAAATCATCATCACCTGATGGTATGTAATAGTGACTTTTAAACCCTCTTACAGAATCGTATAGTTCTTTGGTATAGCCTAAATTTCTACCAACTCCCATATATGGTATTTTAGCTTTACCTAAAGACAAATACTGCAAAGCAATCATTATTGTATCAAATCGAATGAGTTTATTTAAAAAGCCTTTCTTTTTGGTGTAAGCACCTGCTCCCAATACAAGCATTTTGTTATTTTGAAACCCTTTAGCCATTTCACTTAACCAATTTTTGTTAGCAGGATAACAATCAGCATCTGTAAAAAGTAGGCGATCATATTGTGTAGCTTTTATACCCAAAGTGAGTGCCATTTTTTTTGCATATCCATCTTTCCCAACATCAGGAATATCAACAAATCTTAACTTTTTGTATTGTTGTTCTAATGCAATAAGTACATCTAAACTCTCGTCCCAAGAACGATCATTTACGACAATTACCTCGTATTTTGGATAGTCTTGTGTTAAAAATTCGGGTAAAAACTGAGCCAAATTTTTTTCTTCATTTCTTGCAGCAATTACTATAGAAATTGGAAAGTCGGGTTTTATTTCTTTATTCGGTTTAGTACCGAAAGAAAGCCTTAAAAAGAAAAATAGGTAATAGAATAGTTGAATTATAAAGCTAATAGCAAATAAAAGAGCAATGCAATTCGTTATGTTAAACTCAAAATTCAAAATTAGTTAACTGTTTATAAGCGTTAAAATTAGTTTAGTAAACAAAAGTAGTGTTCTTAAACTTGTTCTATATTTGTAAGTTGGAACTTTATCCACATTTTTATGAACTTTAAAATAGAAGCAAACGATAAAAAAACGAAAGCAAGAGCTGGAGTCGTTTCTACCGATCATGGCGATATAGAAACGCCTATATTTATGCCTGTTGGTACAGCAGGTACAGTAAAAAGTGTTCATCAGCGTGAGCTTTCAGATGATATAAAAGCA
>CALDTD010000206.1 GCA_937924345.1 uncultured Flavobacteriales bacterium
TGATATGAACTTTGAAAATAAAAAATTAAAATTACATGAAACTGAATTTAAAGAAATATCTGATAAGATAAGAACAGTATTTGAAAAAACTACTTAGCTCTTTTAGGATTTTCCTTGACAAAAGACTCCCAACTAACATAAGATTTAGTACTTGCCCCCACTACTCTACTTCCTTGATAATAATGACAAACAGCTGCTGCTAAACCATCAGTTGCATCTAAATATTTAGGAATTTCTTTAAACTTTAAAATCGTTTTAAGCATTGCTGCAACTTGTTCTTTACTAGCATTTCCACTTCCGGTAACAGCTTGTTTAATTTTACGCGGAGCATATTCAGTAATTGGTAAATCGCGCATTAATACAGCAGCCATAGCAACACCTTGAGCACGACCCAACTTCAACATTGATTGAACGTTCTTACCAAAAAAAGGAGCTTCAATTGCTACTTCATCGGGTAAATACTCATCAACTAAGAAACGAACTTTTTCGAAAATACGCTTTAATTTTAATTCATGATTAGGCAGCTTTTGGAGATGTATTACCCCCATACTCATAACTGTTAAAGTCTTTCCTTTAACATGAATCAATCCGTACCCCATTACAGTTGTTCCTGGGTCAAGACCAAGTATAATTTTATCTACTTTAGGCAACAATTAAATATTTTATGGTTTCTTTACTAAAGTAATACTTTTTAAGAGCAAAATTGAAACAGCATATAGAAATAAAAAAATGGGGAGTAAAAATCTTAAAAATAGGATTTATGCTAACCATTCTATATCTAATAGTAGAGACTTTAAACGAGGAAGAAATTGAAAACACTATCAAAAAGTGTGTAGAAAACTTTACGCTAAAATCCTATATACTAATTAGCACTGTACTTTTTTTACAATTTATAAATTGGTCAATCGAAGCAAAAAAGTTTAAATATATATTAAGTAGAAAAAAAACAATTATAACTTTTAAACAAGCCATAAAAAGTGTGTATTTGGGTAACGCTACAGGAATACTAACCCCAGACAGGTTAGGAAACTTTATCGGACGAACAATAGGTCTTAATAAAATAAGTAAAACATTAATTATAAGTTCAACAACCCTTGGTAACTATGCTCAGCTAGTAACTACATTAACGTTTGCTACACTAAGTACTTTATTATTAACACAAATAGAAACAAGCATAATACTACCGCTAATATCAAGTAAGGTATTAATGATAATAACCTTAGTAATATGGGTAATAAGCATCTTAATTTTCTTTAATCCAAAGGTGATTATAAAACCATTATTAAAAATAAAATGGTTGAACAAAAAAAGAAAAAACATAGAACACTTAATAGGATTAAAAAGAAATGAGTTATTAAAAATCTTATTATATGGAATAACTAGATATACAATTTTTATAATACAATTACATACTACTTTAATTACATTTGAATTAAATATAACTATTATAGATACTGTAATATATGCAGGTATCTTATATCTACTAACAACCATAGTTCCATCACCTTTATTAGGCAACTTAGGAACTAGAGAGTATATTAGTATACTATTGTTAGGCAACTATCAAAATCCAACTCTGGTTGTTATTGCTTCAGTTACTATTTGGATGATTAACATCGCTATACCAGCATTGATTGGAACAGCAATCTTATTTTCAATAAAAAATAAAGATAAAGTGTAACAAATTAGACTATACAATTGTTATACTTTTATAGAATAAAGAACATACTATGGCTAAATATATTTTTCTAATTTGCTCAACACTGTTTGTTTCAATAATATTTGGCGGAAAACCAAACGAGATAAAAGTAAAATCTAAAATATCTAACATAACTTTATTTTTAACAGGAGGTGAGGCAAGTAGGTTAGCGAACGTTAATTTAAAAAAAGGGAGAAATAAGATAGTTTATACTGGTATAAGCTCCGTTATTGATCGAAAGAGTATACAGTTTAATGCAGATAAAGCCTATGAGTTAGTTTCTGTAAGCACTGAAATGGATTTTCTTGCACCAATTGTAGAAAATAATAAACTAAAAACAGTAAAAGACACACTTCAGTACTTAGAACAAGAGCTAAAAAGATTAAAAGACGAACGAAGCGCATATCAAACAGAGCAACAACTTCTAGACTATAACAAGAATATAAAAGGAACTGAATCTTCATTAACCGTAGAAGAGCTTAAAGCTATGGCAGATTTCTATTTAAAAAGAAGTATGTCAATCAATAAAAAAATAACAAATTACGATGATCAAATAGAAACAATTAATCAAATTATTCCTAACTATAAATATCAACTCCAGGAACTAAACAACGAAAGTACAGCACATAGCAATCAAATAATAGTAATCGTAGATTTAGAAGAGGCAACAACATTAAAAACAAATTTAAAATACATTGTATCTAACTGTGGTTGGCAAGCAAACTATGATTTACTAGCAACGGAACTAAATAATAACATTACATTAAAGTATAAAGCTAAAGTCTATAACAACACTGGAAATAATTGGGAAAATATAAATATCAAACTCTCTTCTGCTAACCCAGATAAAACTGCCTCTGCACCCGAACTAACACCTTGGGTTATCTCGAGAGAGAGTAACTTTACAAAATCTAGCTCTAAAAAGTCGACTTACCTTGTTCCACAAAATAGGGCTTACAAACAGTATTATCAAAATAGTTCTGCACCAAATATGAACCAACAATTGGATGTAGTGAATTTTAATAATTCTAACTTTCAACTTACCCAACAACAAAAGAAAAAAGCTGTTCAATTTAAAAGTGTACAAGTGCCACAAATAAGTGCAGAGTTTGACATCAAAAAAACTTACAGTATCCCAAGCGACTCAAAACCATATTTAGTAGAAATAGCTAAACATAATTTAGCTGCTTCATTTTCTCATAAAGCTGTACCAAAATTAGACAATGATGCTTTTCTATTAGCTAGTATTGTTGGTTGGGAAAAGTTAAACTTAATACCAGGACCAGCAAATGTCTATTTTTCAAACACCTATGTTGGACAGTCCTATCTAGAAACGCAATCGGTAGAAGATACGCTAAACCTTTCTTTTGGAAGAGATAATAAAATTACGATTGAACGTAAAAACAGCGAAGAAATGAGTGAAAAAACAGTGTTAGGGAACAATAAAAAAGACACCTATACTTACGAGATCACACTAAAAAACAATCAATCAGTTGCATCGAGTATAAATCTATACGACCAAATTCCTATTTCACAGAACAGTGACATTACTATTACCGTAAATGAAATTTCTAACGCAAGTTATGACGAAACTACAGGAGAATTAATTTGGGATATAAACCTTGAACCCAACGAGATAAAAAAGGTAAAACTTTCATTTACCATTAAATACCCCAAGGGAAGAAGTATAAAGTTAAAACGCTACCGTACAATTGCTTGCCCTTCATTCTAATTTTTTCAATGATATTTATAAGTTTTTTCTTTCTAACACTTTATGGAATAGTATTTACTATAATTCTTTCAGGGTTTCTTAAAAAGAATAAACAAAATTGTACCAACGACCTCGAATTACATATAAATGTAATTATACCCCTTAGAAACGAAGAAAAAAACATAAATCAATTAATTGATGCTTTTGAAAGACAGAGTTATAAAAAAGTCTCATATCTATTTATAAATGATCATTCTACAGATAATACTGCTGAAGTTTTAAAAGAAAAATTAGCTAAATCAATAATTGATGCTCATCTTATAAATCAACATCCTAATCATAATGGAAAAAAGTCTGCTATTATAACAGGTATAAAAAATGCTAGACATAGTTGGATTGTTACTACAGATGCAGATACTATTCCTACAGAAGATTGGTTAAGTCAATTCGCTTCAGCATTTGCAAACAATAATCTTTTTGTAATTGGTCCTGTTATTAATACAACTAAGAAAAGCTTTCTATCAAAACTGCAAAATATTGAGGCAATAATGTTAGCTGGAATGAGTATTGGAAGTGCAAAATTAAATATTCCTGTAGTATGTAGTGGCGCAAACCTTGGTTATCATAAATCACTTTTTGAGGAATTAAAACCTTATAAAGATAATTTGCAAATTCCTTCTGGAGACGATCAATTTTTCTTGGACAAAATTATCGAAAGTAAAACCCCTATTCATTGTTTAGACAACAATAAGGCACTAGTTTTTACTCAAGCCCCAGCAACATATAAAGAATTAATCAATCAATCAATTCGGTGGAGTTCTAAAAACAGTAAACTAAAGAATAAAAGAAGTTTATACCTCTCAGGAATAGTTTTTATAACAAATATGTTATTACTTCTAAATATATTCTTTTCATTGTTGTTTAGTGAAATCCAATTAGTATTTTTTATACTTAAATTTATTATTGATTTTGTATTCTTAAGCACTGTTAGTTTTAAATATAATCGTTTTTCATTAATACTATTCTCCCCCCTTATCTACCTCCTCTACCCTATTCATTTATTGATTATATTCGTATCATCTTTTTTTCTTTCTGTAAAATGGAAAGAGAGGCCGATTGAACAAAATGAATAATAGTAAAAAAGGGTCTATTTACGCTCAATCTTGGAGTAAGTTAAAACAAAACAAATCTGCGATGTTAGGCTTGTTTGTAATAGGATTTTGTATTTTCATTTCAATATTGGGTGGTAATGTTCGCCCTGACGATTCTCCTCACGCATATAACAATATAGAGTCGCTTCCTCGGTTAAAAACAGGTACAACAGTTCGGCTTTTAAAGGTTAGAAAAAATAAAAACGTAGTCATCGCAAACTTTTGGGAAAAGCTGTTTTTTGGAGGACAAGAACCAATTTACGACCTTATCCCTATTCAATCTTACCGTTTAAATAATCAATCTATTGAAGTAAAACTATATAACCCAGATGTAGAAACCAGTGAATATATAAGTTTCCCTTTAGCTGATGTCTATTACCCAATAGACAAAGTAAAGACAAATAATCTTTATACAAATGGTTATATTGATTTACAAGGCAACAAACAAATTATAAATTTAAACGAGCTGCAAGAAAAAATTGAATCTGAAAAAATTGTTACCAAAACAT
>CALDTD010000207.1 GCA_937924345.1 uncultured Flavobacteriales bacterium
AGTGGTTAGGTAGTTTAAGGTTGCAACAATTTCTTTTGCTTCTAAATTGAAAACAATAACTCCAGCGTTTGAAGAGTTTTCTTTTACATCTAAACCATTAAAAGCCTTGCTTGTTTCTCTAATTTTAGACATTCCAATAAATAGAAAACCATCTTTATGGCTCAAGCCTCTCACAAAACGATTAAAACAATAAATGATTTCTTTGGTGTTGTTTTCTGGGTTTACTTTTAGTAAGTTACCATTTCCAGATTCTAGCACATATAATTCGCCATCAATTAATCTTGGTGAATGAGGCATAGCTAGTTTGTCTAATATTATCTTCCCACTAGGAACTTCCATTAATACTCCGGTATTCATAATGTCTTTTCTCCAACCCTCTTTTTCGTCTGTTTTACTTAAAGCTGTTACGTATTTAGGTATGTCATTTTCCATAGCTAAGCCATTCAAATGACACCGATCTTCAGGCCTTAATTCGGTTATGAAATTGGGTTTCCATTTAGGGACAAAACTATAGTTAACATCGAATTTGCAAAGGCAAGAAAATGCAGTATTAATGCCCCATAAAGATCCTTTTCCAAACTCTATGTCATGAATATCTAGTTTATTAGAGTTGTAAGTTGCTCTATGAATATAATAGGTGTCAAACTGTTGCTTATTTGTTTTTTTCTCATGCTCTAAATTTCCTTTGTTTGATAAAAATTGTATTTCGTCTAGAGTGGCAATAGCCATTTTAGAATTTTGAAGAGCTATACCCATAGGTTTTTTAAAAACAAATGGTATTTGATGCAGTTTTTTCCTGTTTGTAGCGCCAATAGCTATTACCCTTCCTGCTTGGTAGGTACTAATTAAAACAGACGAATTAAGGGAATGTAACAATTCTGATAATTCAGGGGTGAAGTTTATTTGTAAGTTAGAAAAATCCATAATCTAAAAAAGCCTCAAATTTGAGGCTTTAATTAATGCTAAAAAAACTAATAGTGATTAAATTGCTTCTAACTCCCACTCAGTTCCTTCCTCGTCTTCAAACCAGAGTTCTTTATTTGTTAATTTTTTTATTTTCCAATCAATTTTTTCCCCAGATATTTCAACTTCAATTTCTTCTTTGTCTGATGAAAATTCCCATTCCCCATTATAGCTATATGAGTATGATGACCCTCCATAAGAGTAAGCTGTTGTAAAAGAAAAATCTCCATCTTTATCAAATTCTAATTCCAAGTCATAATCAGAATCAAGATAGCTAAAGCCATCAGAGTCGGTCATTTTCACTACTTCCCATTCGCCTACTAATCTTCCTTTTGCCGATTTTAAAGTAAAGCCAGGGCCATCTTCATACTTTTTACAGCTATTAAAGTTAAGTATGGTTACTAAAGCAGCCCCCATTAGTATGTTTCTTGAAATTGATTTCATATTTTTATTTTAAGTGTTATTATTAACTACAACAAAACTATATTATTTTATTAAGATATTCAAATAAAATTTTTGCGCTTTCTAACGGTGGAATTTCAAAACAGTTTAATTTTATGTTTGGTTGAATTGGAGGTTCATATACTGAGTTAATACCTGTAAAGTTTTTTAATTGTCCTGATTTAGCTTTTTTATAATACCCTTTAGTATCACGTTCTATACACTTGTTTAAAGGAGTGTCAATATGAACTTCTATAAAGTTTTGTTCTCCTATTATTTCTTTTGCTAAATCTCTAATTTCTTTAGTAGGACTTATAAACGAACAAATACAATTGATATTATTCTTAATAAGAATTTTCGAAACTTCTGCAACTCTTCTTATGTTTTCTCTGCGGTCATCTATAGTATAACCAAGATCTTTACATAAACCTTTACGCATAATGTCGCCATCTAACTTTGTAGCATTATAGCCCAGTTCAATAACTTTTTCTGCAATTGTTGTTTTGCCTGCGCCAGAAAGTCCTGTTAACCAAATTACTTTTTTCATTACAACCAATAATGTTTTGACACAACAATATATTCTACAATTATTCCCAATAAGCTACCAGCTATCACTTGGTTAATTGAATGTGCTTTTAATAAAAGACGTGAAGAACCTAATATTCCAACTGATAAGAGTAAGATAGTACTTACTTTTGCCATTTGACTTGGGTTAGATAATGGTTGTAGCTCTTGAACAAAACCAATAAACCCTCCAGCTAAAGCTCCGATTCCAATGGCATGCAAGCTTATTTTCCAGCGCACTGTAATTAATAAACTAATTAAGGAAAGTAAAATTCCACCTGTTAAAAAGCTTAAAAAGAGACCAAAAAAAGAATGATAATAAGCTATATCTAAAGACCTTATAAAGTAATACGTAATCCCATAATATATAGAAGAAAGTAAAAGTACAGGCAGGCGTTCTTTGCGGTCGGGAATACTAAAAGAAGTAATCATTTTCGCTCGATACATAATCATTATACTAAATAAAGGAAAAATAACAGAGAATAATAAAATAGGAGAGATTGCAAGTTTAAAATAATCTGTAGACTCCAAAAGTCTGAGGTTTAAAGTTCTGTTGTGACCAATATTTGTATAAAGTACTATTCCATAGAGCGGAATAAATACAGGATGTAAGATTACCGATAATGCATGCGAAATGAGTTTCATTCTTTACAATTCTTTTCTAAGTCTTGCAACAGGTATATCTAGTTGTTCTCTATATTTTGCCACCGTTCTCCTTGCAATATTATAACCTTTTTCTTTTAGTAAGTTTGCAAGCTTTTCATCGGTTAATGGCTTCTTCTTGCTCTCATCCTCAATAGCGTCTTGCAGAATTCGCTTTACTTCTTTGGTAGAAACCTCTTCGCCGCTATCAGTACTTAAAGACTCGCTAAAGAAATATTTTAGCAAATAAGTTCCATAAGGTGTTTGTACATACTTACTGTTATTTACTCTAGAAATTGTAGAAATATCCATACCAATAACATCAGCTATATCTTTCAAAATCATTGGCTTTAGTTTTGTCTCATCACCAGTTAGGAAAAATTCTTTTTGGTATTCCATTATGGCATTCATGGTGTAAAGTAATGTTTGTTGACGTTGTTTTATGGCGTCTATAAACCACTTAGCAGCATCAATTTTCTGCTTAACAAACTGAATTGCTTCTTTGTCTTTTTTTGAACGTTCACTATCAGCATACCCTTTTAACATTTCAGCATATTGGCGGCTAACTTTTAATTGAGGTGCATTTCTAGAGTTAAGACTCAAGTTTAATTCTCCATTTTCTTCAGTAAGAATAAAATCAGGAATTACGTGCTGAATCGCCTTGCTTGTTTCTCGAACGGAATTCCCTGGTTTTGGGTTTAGTTTTGTAATCTCAGCAATAGCATCTTTCAAATCATCTTCAGAGATGTCTAATTTTTTAATAATTTTATTATAATGCTTTTTAGTAAACTCATCAAAATATTTTTCGACTAAGACTTCAGCGGTTTTAATTTCAAATGTTTTTTTCTTTTTTCTAAGTTGTATTAGTAAGCATTCTTGCAAATTTCTTGCACCAACACCAGCAGGCTCTAAATCTTGAACCTGTAATAGTGTTTTTTCTACCTCCTCTTCTGTTACCATGATGTTTTGACTAAAAGCCAAATCATCAACAATATTAAAAAGCTCTCTTCTCAAGTACCCAGCGTCATCTAAATTACCAATTATTTGATAAGCAATCTCCAGTTGGTTTTCTTCTCGAATACGTAACTGAATTTGCTTTTCTAATAGCTCTTGGAATGTAGCGCCACCAGATAAGGGAACAGCTTTTTCATCATCATCAGCACTATAGTTATTTGCAGAAGTTTTATATGAAGGCGTTTCATCGTCTAAATAGTCATTAATGTCAAAGTCATCATCTCTAGAATCTGCTAAGTCATCAGTGTCATAATCTGCCTCTTCGGCATTATCTAACTCTTTATCTTCATTGCTAATTTCTTCTAGCCCTTCGTCTAAAGCAGGGTTCTCTTCAATCTCTTGCTTTATACGCTGTTCTAGTTCTATGGTAGGAACCTGCAAAAGCTTCATCAATTGAATTTGCTGAGGAGATAGTTTTTGTAATAACTTATGTTGTAATGATTGTCCTAATGCCATACTTAGTTGATTATATATAAACAAATATAAATAATAAAAAAGGCGCTTAGAATATTCTAAGCGCCTTTTTTATTGCGTTAAGGATAGAGTAATTATTTACTTACAACTCTAAACTCTGTTCTTCTATTCAATCTATGTTGAGATTCAGTACATGATTTACCGTTAGAACAATGATTTTTTAACATTGTTT
>CALDTD010000208.1 GCA_937924345.1 uncultured Flavobacteriales bacterium
CTGTAATTGAATTACCATTTGCAGAAATAACTCCATCAGCTGCTGGAGACCAAGTTGAAGAATCAGACTGTAGACCAATAACTGGGGTAAAAGACGATATACCTCCAGTGAATAATGAAGGCGGAAAAATAATGCCCCAGCTAAATATTGTCCCATCATCTTGGCCTTGGTCATCTTCAATTTCAAGAGTCCAAGTACCATTTAGTGGACAGCCGATTAAAGGATTCATAGAATTTTGGCTCTCATAAGTTCCGCTAGGAAGGACAGAAACCGAAAAACCTGCATTACTTCCCATATCACCATTAGTTGCCGATGGGCTCCAAGTATAATCATACCCTACTCCTGGAACTCCATTATCAATCCCTACAGGCTCTCCCAAATGTGTCCCCCCTCCTTCATCGTCTAATAAAGTAACTGAGCTACCGTTTGGACAAGTAATTGTAATAATTAAATCTCCCATAAAATCATGTTCTAGATTTGCAGTAACATCAGGAATTTCATTAACATTGGTAATAGTTTGTCCAGAATTATAATCACCAATTACTATAGTATTAACCGAAGTCCCTCCTACAACATCTTCCAAAAGGCCATCTTGTACAGAACTAAAATTCGCTAAGTTCCACTCCTGTGAATATTGATCAGGAGAAGCGTCTATATCTAATGATTCTCCTAAACAAATTGGTCCTCCTACTGACAAAGGTTGAAAAATAGGGTCTGGTGCTACTAATACATCTACAAAGCTAAAGTTAGAACTTAAACACCTATTAGAGGCGTTATCATCTTTTACAACCAAGACTATTCTATAGTTTCCTTCATTAGGATATGAAACACTAACTAATGGACCTGTTATACTGTCTAAATCAGACCCATTTCCATAATCCCAAAAATATTTATCAATATTAAATCCTCCTTGTGCTGTAGATCCACTTCCATCTAAAGAGATTGTTTCTCCTTTACATATTTTTATTACAGAACCTTCTTCTGGAAAAAAAGCAGTAGGAGCCTGACATAACTGGGCATCAATAAAACCAACAAAAAAAATAAATATAATTAAAAAATAAATTTTCATAGAGTAAAACACCTTTAAGAGATGTGTAATCATTAACGTTAAATCATTTATTTGGTTGCTCTCTTCCTCAAATTATTCTCTTATCCTTTTACTGTAAAGAAACGCAGCTACGCAAGCAAAAATTATATTTGGAACCCAAACCGCTATTCTTGGGGCTAAACCAATATTTGTAGATGCTACTGTGGTTACCTTCATAAAAAAGATATAGGTAACACTTGCAATTAAACCTACTATTAAGTTTTTACCTACTCCTTCTCTCGATTTTTTTGAAGAAACAGCAACACCAATCAACGTTAAAATATAAGTTGCAAAAGGATATGCTGTACGTTCAAAAAGGACAATCTCAATATTTGTTAGCAAAGTTGATCCCTTTTCCTTTTCTCTATCTCTAAATTTAATCAACTCTGGCGTACTCATAGCCTCCATTATATTATTTCGCTGTGCTAAATCTTTAGTATTAAAATTTAATAAGGTATCGATTTTATCAACTCTTGCAATGACCTCTCCAGAATCACTAATTTGACGGGTAAAAACATTATTCAACTCCCAGTCAAAAGTAACACTATCACCCTTAGCGGTATTCACCTGCATATCTTGAGTCATTTGATAGACTCCATTTTGGTTTGTATACCATTTTTCTACCCACAAGCGGTCTACTCTATTGTGTTTAGGTACTATTCTATTAAACCTTACAATGGTATTTGAATCAATCTCTATGGTTACTTTCTTGAATTTACCTTCCAATACAGTAATATATTTACTTTCAAAATCTAATCGTTGTTTATTGGAATGAGGTACTACAAAGTGATTCATTAACAATGCCAAAAGCAGAAGAAAGGTGGAAACAATCATATATGGACGAGTAAACCTAGCAAAACTAACTCCATTACTTAAAATAGCAATAACCTCACTACGTTGGGCCATAAAACTGGTAAAGAAAAGTACTGACAAAAAAATTATCAATGAACTAAATAAGTTAGCATAATGAAGAAAAAAGTAAGGATAATAACCAAATAAGATATCTACGAAAGTGAGGGGATTATTTTCATCAGTAAAATCACGCAACTTTTCGCTAATATCTATAACAATGGCAATACTCATAACTGCCATAATCATAAAGACGTAGGTTCCTAAGAACTTTTTGATGATATATAAATCTAACTTTTTCAATTTAATTTTTTCGAAGTATTTAATCGTCACTTCTCGATACTATTTTCTTCATTACCATTCAGAAAATCACTCGAAGTGACTAAAACACAATTTTCTTTGTTACCCTTTTTAATTTTTCTTCTAACTATATTCTTTTTCCTATTGTCCCTTTTATTTTATATGTATACTCTTTTCTAAAGTGTTTAATCTCTCCTCTTCATATCTCTACCCTCTTTCATCTTTTTTCTAAAAAACTAATTTTTCACTCTTCATCTCTATACTTTTTAATGTTAGAAATTCCGTGTTGAGGATAGAGCAATTTGTTTGAACTCCTTTTTGTTTTCTCAAAAAGAGTGAGTTGCGACAGCCTGACTTTATCTTTGATAAAGAAACACCCTACAACTACAATCTGTTCTTTAATTTAGGAACCATCATGTCTTTCCAAGCTCCGTAAGTTCCTGCTTTAATTTGTTTTCTTGCTTCTCCTACCAACCATAAATAAAATGCTAGGTTATGAATACTTGCAATTTGCTGTCCTAAAGCTTCTTTTGCTGCGAATAAATGACGAACATAAGCTTTGGAATAAAAACTATCGACATAAGATGTTCCATTTTCGTCTAGAGGGGAGAAATCTTCTTTCCACTTTGCGTTTTTAAGGTTCATAACGCCTTCGCTTGTAAAAATTGTTCCATGTCTTGCATTACGCGTTGGCATTACACAATCAAACATATCTACTCCTAACGCAATGCCTTCAAGAATATTATCAGGCGTACCAACCCCCATTAAATAACGCGGTTTATCTTTCGGAAGAATATCACAAACAATCTCTGTCATCTCGTACATTTCTTCTGCTGGTTCACCTACAGAAAGTCCTCCAATTGCATTCCCTTCTCTTTCGAAAGAAGCTATAGTTTCTGCAGACTCTATTCTTAAATCTTTATACGTACTTCCTTGAACTATTGGGAAAAATGTCTGAGAATAATCGTATTTATCAGGAGTAGAATCGAAATGATCTGTACAACGTTTCAACCAACGATGCGTCATATGCATAGAACGTTTTGCATACGAATAATCGCAAGGGTACGGTGTACACTCATCGAATGCCATTATAATATCTGCTCCTATTGTTCGCTGAATATCAACTGCAATTTCTGGACTAAAAAAATGTTTTGACCCATCTATGTGAGACTTGAATGTTACCCCTTCTTCAACAATTTTTCTAGTATTTGACAAAGAATAAACTTGATAACCTCCAGAGTCTGTTAAAATTGGACCATTCCAATTATTAAACTTATGCAAACCTCCTGCCTTTTCTATAACATCAAGCCCAGGCCTTAAAAAAAGGTGATAAGTATTACCTAAAATAATT
>CALDTD010000209.1 GCA_937924345.1 uncultured Flavobacteriales bacterium
GAAAAATAGTATGCTTAATTTTAATGTTTTCATAATCTATATTATTAAATGATTTTTAGTTAAATATTTAAAACGACGTTCATTAATATAGATGCAGTAAACTTTATAATTCCATAAAAAATTTATTTCTTCCTTAACTTAATTCTATTATCAGCTAGAAAACCTTTATAAGTCAATGATACTTCAAAACCTCCTCTAGCCCTTGTAGCTGTTTGGAATTTAGAAACATTTGTATCATAACTCAATCCAAATCTAAAATTTTTAAAATCTAAACCGGCCACCAATATAAGTGCATCTCTCAAACGATGATAAATTCCAAAATCTATATAAGTTTCATTTGCAAAAGATGTGTGGCTCGAAGACTCTTTCATTACGCTTCTATAAAGCGCACCAAAGACTAACTCATTATGCTTACCTTGTCTAGCATACATAAATTTAGGAATTAACCTTCTCATTATTAACGAGCTCCCTAACTTTCTTTCGTATGATCCATGTATAATAAATTTAGAAGATAATTTGGCATCAGAAAACAATGTATAGCCCGGTCGGTTTATATGAAACATAGCGATCCCACCTCTAAGAATTTGATCCTCTGTAATTCTATTCTCTACCATTACTCCTCCAGACAAATCAATATAGTTTTTTGCTGAATTCGCGAATAATTCTCTAGTAGGTGCTTCGGCATCGTAGCCATTGTTTATAAATTGATTATCCCAAGATAAAGCATCTACTTGTATACTATTCTGAGCATAAGAAGTTTGTAAGCCTAAAGACATTTTCGTGTTTTTTGCAACCTCTTGTATTGCAGATAGCGACAAATTAACCTGATTCTGTGTCCAATTAGAAACCCCAGCTCTATCTTGAGAAAAACTAAGCCCAACACCAATATCTGAAAGTCCTTTTTTAAAAGGCTTCTGTTTTAAAACATTCATATCATAAGCTACAGAAAATGTGCTATAAGGCAATCCGACACTCCCCCATTGATTACGAAAATTATTTGCTACTCTAAAATCTCTCTGTAGAACTCCTGTATAAGCAGGGTTAAGTGCTGTAACATTTACATCAAATTGTGAAAAATGAATATCCTGACTCCATGCTTTAACAACTGACACATAGATTAAAATTATAAATATTACTTTTTTCACCTTCCTATTTTTTTAACTCTATATATCCTTGATAGTTTTTAACTTCTTGTCCAGAACTAAGTTTGATAATATAAAAATATGTTCCATCTGGAACAATATCTCCAAATAAATTATTTCCTAAATTATTTTCTCCTCTCCACTTGTTTAAGTAAGGAGATTCCTCAAAAACTTTACTTCCCCATCTATTGAATATAACTATATGAGAATCATCATAGTTTTCAAGAGCTTTAATTTCAAAGAAATCGTTAAAGCCATCTTCATTTGCAGATACAACTGAAGGTATCATTAAATCATGCACTACTAATACTTTCAGAGTATCACTTGCCCAACATCCATTTTCATTATTTTGAAGATTTAAAATAATATCAAATTCACCTGATTCATCAAAACTGTAAAAAAAAGCTGAATCTAAGATTTGATTATCATTTATTAACCATTCAAAATACCCAGAATCTCCAATATAGGAAAAAGAGTAATCTATAAAAGTTGTAATTTCAATTTGTCCTATATCTTGATTATCAAAAAGAATAGAACTATTACTATTAAAATCTGCTTGTACACTAAGTGAATCAGTTGAAACGCACCCATTCAAAGTATTCGTTACATCTAACACATAAACTCCAGAATCAGAAATTTCTGGAGCTAATGTTTGCCTGCCACTTATAATTTCACCGTTTTGAGTAGACCAATCGTATTCATAACTACCAGTTGAACTCCCTATTCCAGATAAACTAATAATTGGGTTATAGCAATTTATTAATGTATCTGTCGAAACTGCAACTATTGGACTAATAGTATCTATACCGACAAAAACTGTATCAGTTGACATACAGCCATTTATAGAGTCGGTAAGTGTAATAAAATACGTTCCGTTTAAGGAAATATTGACTAGTTTTGTCATATTACTTCCTAATATATTTCCATCTATTGTTGACCAATTATAATACGCTTTAGTCAACAGAGAATCAATTGCCTGTAGATTTATTTGAGGATTAAAACAATTAATTAGTGTATCAACACCTGCATAAACATAGGGTTTAATGGTATCCATAGTTATCAAAACACTATCGTAACTATAACATCTAGTTAATACATCTTGAATTTCTAAAACATAAACCCCAGCACTATCAACCGAAGGATTTGAAGTATTTGACCCATCTAAAATTGACCCAAAATTTGTAGACCAAGAATAAACCAAATTATTACCTTGTGAATTATTACCGTCTAAAACCTTAATTGGCTCCCTACAATTAAGAACAGTATCAACGCTAGCTATGGCAATTGGAGGAGAGAATACAACTACATTATCATTAAAAGCAGAATCATTACATCCAAAATCGTTAGTTAACACCACATAATAATCACCACTTTGAGAAACAATATTAGAATCACCAGATAAAGGAAGTAAACTATCATTACGATACCAAGTATAAGATTGATATGCAGGGGAAACAGTTAAAAGAATATTACCACAACTATCTAAATTACTTGTAAGTGGGTTTGTTACAACTTCTTGTGGCAACCTATCAAAACCTGAATAGTAGCCAGTTGCTCCTAAAGCTGCGTTTACACCAAACATACCTACTATTATATTACCATCCGAATCAACTACTTGGTCTCCCGTCACCCCAGTCAACCTGTAAGTCACCCAGCTTGACAAACCTTGAATAGGCTCAGGGTTTGTTTGCTGTACATTATTTATATTAACAAATGCGTTTGCTCTTGCAACTACAAAAATTCCTCCTGTTAGAGCGACATCTCCTATGGAATCAATTGCAGGAATAGCGTCAATATTTGATGATAAATCACAAGTTATTGGTGCTAAAATATTCATACCTGGAGTTGCAGAACTTATTGAACCTCCAATATACTGAAAACAATAAATCGCCTTAGTAGAATTAATGTACATATTTTTATGACCAATTCCTACGTAGTTATCATCCCTAATTAAATACCAATCGCCAGCATTAAGATTCGCTATTGGAGTGGAACTTCCATTCACATAAACATCAGTATTATTTTCATGGGCTATTACAAGTACAGCTTCCATTTCTTGATTTCCCCTACCTCTTATAGAAACATATTCTTGGCCTATCACATCTGTTGAAACCAATTGATCCAAAGCAATATCTTGACCCTGTCCAGTTGTATCGGTCAATGTTCCTAGATAGTTTCCAGAATTAACAACTACTGGCTTATCAGCAGTAATTAAGCCACCTATTAATCCAGTAAAGTTTAAGGAATCTCTTAAGTCAAGAGCAAATGTATATGTTTCTCCTTCATTTAAAACAAAACTTAATGAACTTTGACTTAATGGGGCTGAGTTTGGTCCAGTAAAAAAATTAATGTTTACATCATAATCATTAACTGATACCAAAGTATTATCTTCTGTTCCCATTATTGAGCACATACTATTTCTAACTCCATTACCTTCAACATGTGGCATCACACCAATTCTAAAACTAGTCCCTGCTCCTGCTCTACCTTTAGCAGTTAACATCTCTCCTTGAGATGGTTGTTCAATCCTTACGTTAGCATAAAATTTGCCAGAACTTTCCAAAATAAAACCTTTATCGGTTTGTACTGTATTTAGCATCAAAGTATCTACAAACAGCTGTGAAGCTAGCGTATCTCCAATAAAATATCTGAAAGGAGCTCCCCTAGTGATTATTGGAGAAGCTAAAATATTCCTCGCACCATCCATGATATTTACTGTTAGATTAGATTGAGATGGAGTTGAAAGATA
This sequence comes from uncultured Flavobacteriales bacterium, assembly GCA_937924345.1. Classification (GTDB taxonomy): domain Bacteria; phylum Bacteroidota; class Bacteroidia; order Flavobacteriales_D; family Parvicellaceae; genus S010-51. The sequence continues at coordinate 3,892 of CALDTD010000209.1, forward strand.
AAGATATTGATTTACCTGGGTTGTCCTTGTTGCTGAATGAAGAGGAGGTATCCAATGAACACTATCCAATTGTGAAACAAATGAATTAACTACAAAAACTAATATTACAACTATAAACTGCTTCATAACTTACTTTTTTTGTTTTTCAACGCATTAACGAAATATCACCCTTAAACTTTTTTGGTTCACCATTAAATGAAGTTTGTAAATACCACA
>CALDTD010000210.1 GCA_937924345.1 uncultured Flavobacteriales bacterium
TCTTTTGAATACCTCGTTTACTCAACCTCCATGGTTTAAAAGGAGAGATAGGAGCTTTTAATGCACTTGGTGCAACTGCAAACGGATGATATCCATAGCGACCTGTATGAAGAATTTGCATGCAAATTTTACCATCGTGCTTGTGTACTTCATCGGTAACAATCTTGTGTTTTAATGCTGCTTTTTTGCTTGTTAGTTTACTGGCAAAAGGACTTACCCAACCAGCTATATTGGGTGCAATTCCTCCTGTTACAATTAAAGAAACTCCACCTTTTGCGCGCTCGCCATAATATGCCGCCATTTTTTCATAACCACCTTTTTGTTCTTCTAAACCAGTGTGCATGGATCCCATTAAAAATCTGTTTTTTAAGGTGGTAAAACCTAAATCTAAAGGTTGGAATAAATGTGGATATTTTTGTGACATGTTATTTAAATTATGGTATTCACTCAAAAGTAATAATAATTCTGATAAAGAAGTAGAATAGTAAGCAGCTACTTAAAGTTAGGTACTTCATTTACTCGTGCATAAGGAAAACTTTTAATTTTTTTCAGGTCATAATAAGTATTCAAACCTGATATTCCAACTGTTTTATTTGCTTCTAAATCCAGATAAAACTTATCGTTAATAATTTTATCTGGAACGATTAAGTGCTCAATTAAACCAACGATAAGTAATGTGTCATTTGTTTTTATAGGAATAACCTCTTGTAGTGATAGTCCTATCTTTATGGAACTTTCTTTAACAAAAGGAGCCGCAAAATCTTCAATATATTCTTCGGTTAGCTTACACTTTTCAAACTCTGACTCGTGAGCTTCAAATTTAGTAGAGGTGTAATGCGCTTTTTCTATAAAAGAATTATCAATACTATTAATAGTGTATAATTTATTTTCTAAAATGTTTTCATAAGAATGACGTCTAACTTGAGTCGTTGGTCTTACTGTAAACCCGATTAACGGTGGATGACTTCCTAAATGTACTATTGAACTAAATATAGCAAGGTTCGTGTCTTTATTATTGTTAATAGTTCCAATCAAATTTGCTGGTTTTATACCTGTGATGGAGTTGATTAAATTTAGACGGCTTTTGCGGTCTAATTTGGATATTTCTTCGTTTGTTAATTGCATTATCTACTTTGGTCTTTTTTTGTATTTCTAGTATGAGTAACTATTAATCTTCTTTTCTCTAGTTGAACAAGTTTATTTTTTCGATGTCCCCATATTTTGTCTCTTGCTTTTTTACTACTCTTTTTTAAGTCGACTATTGGAGGAGGATAATCTACAGATAGGTTGTTAAATTGTTTATCTAACTCAGTCATTTTCCAAGGTTCGTGAATAAACTCTACAGGAAAATTTTTGAGTTCTGGAACCCATTTTTTTATAAACTCTCCGTTAGGGTCGTGTTCCTGAGATTGTTTAACAGGGTTGTAAAGTCTTATGGTGTTAATTCCTGTTGTACCCGCTTGCATCTGAAATTGTGGGTAATGAATACCAGGATCATAATCTAAAAATTGTTGCGCTAAATGATAAACGCCTAGTCTCCAATCCTGATCGAGATTAAAACACAGAAAAGAAACCAACATTGCTCGCATTCTAAAATTAATCCAACCTGTTTCTTTTACACAGCGCATACAAGCGTCTACTAATGGGTAACCTGTTTGTCCGTCTTCCCATTTTTTTACAATAGCTAAATTATTATTATGTTCTAGCAATTCGTATCCAGCATTTATGCAGTGGGTTTCATATCTGCATTCTACTTCAAATTTTTGAATAAAATGACAATGCCATTTCAAACGCGTTAAGAATCCATTAAATGGCCTTTTATAGAGTTGATAGTTGGGAGAGGAGATAACGTAATCAAAAGCTTGCCGAATAGATATATTTCCCCAAGCTAAATAAGGAGATATTCTACAACAAGAAGTTCTGCTTAATAAAGGTTTTGAAATATGATTAGAATAATTTTTTCCTCTTTCTTCTACAAAAGACTCTATGTATTTCCATGCAAATCGCTCTCCAGGTGGTTGAAATTGTTTAGGGTAACCTTTTAGTTTATTGTAAAGTTTTTTAGGAATTTCAAATGTATTATCCCAACTTACGGGTTGGTGATTGCCATATTCATTAATTAAAATAGGTTAATTGATAAAGGTATTCCAATTTATATCCCAACCTGTTCTATTTCTAATTCCACGAATTACTCCATCACGTTGAAATTCTGTCCATTGAATATTTAATTGATTAAATAGCTTTTTTGCTAATTTATCTCTATTCCACGTATGTTCTGTTCCACTTTCTTGGTAACTAAACACATTTTTAATTTCAAATAGTTGTGCAATAGAATAGAAAATCGTTCTAGTGTCTCCAAAACATAAGTGAACTTTTTGGTGAAACGTTTTTGCTTCCTTATTGAGTTCTAAAATAGAATGATAAACAAATTGTAAATGACGAAGAGAGGTATCCTTATACTCAATCATCTCAGGATCCATAATATATATGGCTAAATAAGTAATGTTACTTTTCTCAGCTTTAGAAAAAGGTAAGTTGTCACGAAGTCTAAGATCTCGCTTTAGCCAAACAATATTTATTTTTTTTTTAATCAACTAAAGAGATCTATTTGTTGATTAGACTTCCATTGCTTTTTACACTTCTTCCAAAAAGAAAAAAACGACTTATGATAACCAGTAACATTAAACATCCAATCTCTAGATTCTTCTGTGCCTTTAAAATGAGTGTTTAATGGATGCT
>CALDTD010000211.1 GCA_937924345.1 uncultured Flavobacteriales bacterium
GTAGCAAAAGGGAACGCGAAAGTTACTCCTAAACAAATAACTAACAAGGCTAAATAAACAGTTTGAATTCTCTGAATCATGATTTCTAATTTTAAACAAAAGTAATAAAATTTATAGGTTAAAATTAACTATTTCAGCAATAGGATAGTAAAACAAATAGTATTTTTGCATTACAAATTCACTAATTATGAAGTATAATTTAAGCGAAATCACAGAGGTTATAAAGAATAGAAGAACCATTTATCCAGAGATGTACTCAACGCGAAAAGTGCATCGCGAGATGATAGAAGATATGCTAAATAATGCTATTTGGGCGCCTTCGCATGGGCTTACACAGCCTTGGCGTTTTAAGGTTTTTATGAATGTGGGGTTACAAAAGCTAAGTGATTTTCAAAGTGAATTATACAAAGAGTTGTTTGTTGGCAAGCAATACAATGAGATGAAATTCAATAAATTGAAAAATCGGCCATTAATTTCCTCTGCTGTTATTGCTGTAAGTGTAAGACCTGATAAAAAAGGAAAAATACCATTTCAAGAAGAAATAGAAGCAACAGCTTGCGCTATACAAAATATGCATTTAACTGCAACAGCTTATGGTCTAGGCGCGTTCTGGTCTAGTCCTAAGTTTCTTAAAAACGTAAAAGTTAACGAGTTTTTAAAACTAGAAGAAGGTGAAGAGTGTATCGCTTTGTTTTATGTTGGGTATCCAGAAAGTGCAGATTGGCCAAAAGGGCAGCGTAAACCAATAGAGTATGTAACAGAATGGATTGATGCTTAAAAACTTGTTACTATGGACGATATGAGCGAAGGGATTTTGAGAATTACAAATCATCAAAATCACCCAACCAATAAATTTTACAAGGTTTTCTTCTATTATGAAGTAGAGCAAGCAGATTATTTTCAAGAACTATTAGAAGAGCACAAGATTTGGTTTGAAAGAGATTTTGAGGATAATAATGGTAAGGAAATGCATCTTTTTGGAATAAAATTGACTAACGTTAGAGAGGTACATCGTTTAAACTATCTTGCTATTGGTCGTTTTCGTAAGCCAATTTTTGATAGTAAATATGCTAGATTGGCAATTGCTTTATTGGGAGTGTTAATTGTGCTGTTTGCAATCGTTAGCTATTTTTTTAGTCCTGTGTATCAGAACTAATGCTTTTAATAACTTCCTTTATCTTTATTAATATCAGACTGTTGATAAGTAAAATAAGATTAACAACAGGTTTTTAACAATTGCGAAACTTTTTGTTAGTAACTTGCGTTCTCTAACCTGGGAGTGTGTTGCTTTTCGGTAAGAATGTTAACTTATTACAAACAAAAATGAACAAGTATTTTATCATCTTGTGGTTGTGTTTTTCCGTATTAGGAACTTACGCTCAACCATCTGAACCTTTTATTTCTAGAAAAGACTATATAGAGATGTGGAAAGATGAGGCTGTTTCCCAAATGGTTAAATACGGTGTTCCAGCTAGTATAACGTTAGCGCAAGGGATGTTAGAAAGTGGTAATGGAAATTCTGCTTTGGCAAAATATGCAAATAACCATTTTGGAATTAAATGTCATGGGTGGGATGGTCCAGGTGTATATAAAGATGATGATAAAAAGGACGAGTGTTTCAGAAAATATACTGATGCATTTCAATCGTTCGAAGATCATTCAAAATTTTTAGCTCACAGAGGGCGCTATTCTTCTTTATTTACCTTAGAGATTACAGATTACGAAGGCTGGGCAAAAGGCCTTCGTAAAGCAGGTTACGCGACTAACCCAAAATATGCACACATGCTAATAGATTTAATTGAATCTAACGGGTTGTATCAGTACGATAGAATGGAAGTGGTTAGTGTTGCAAATGAACCTATTAAAGAGATTGAATATGCAGATAAAAAATTAATGTTACCAAAGGTTGAGGCAACTAAGCATACTGTTTTAAGTCATTATAAAACAGATTATATACTTGCTGTTAAAGGAGATACCTATTATAAAATTTCGAAAGAGTTTGAGATGGCTTTGTGGCAGCTTTATAGTTACAATGATTGTGACGATAATACAAAAATTTTGGCTGGAGAACGTATTTACTTACAGCCTAAACGAAATAAAGTCGCTAGTAAAACACATTTGGTAAAAGAAGGGGAAACATTGCGTTCTATTGCTCAATTAGAGGGGGTAAAGCTAAAGAAGTTATTAAAGAAAAATGGTATAACTTTAGCTACAGTGTTAAAAGAAGGACAGCGTATAAAACTAAAATAACTACAAACAGATTGCGATAGAAACAAATCGCAAAACGAGTGAGGTAGATGAGTGTTGATTTGTTTTTGTTTGTTGTAAAGCCTCGGTCTTGTTGTCCGGGGCTTTTCTTTTAGGGAAAAGTAAAAGTTAATAAAGGTGTAGCATAGACGACAGCTTTTCTCAGTTTTATTAGTGAACTTAAAAATATTTTAACTCTCCTCTTGGTAAAGAGGGGCTGAGGTATATTGATTAGTAAATGAAAATAAATTGTGGACAGCTGAATTTTAACGCAATAACGTTACATGACC
>CALDTD010000212.1 GCA_937924345.1 uncultured Flavobacteriales bacterium
TTTTTTTTTTGACTAAACTTTAAACAAAAAATTATGAAGAAAAATGTATTTTACGGATTAGCTTTAGGGTTATTATCCACAAGTGCTTTTGCACAGACCGCAAGAGTCCAAGTAATTCACAATTCTGCTGATTCAGCAGCAAGTGTAGTAGGCATTTATGCAAATGGAAATATGTTGCTAGACGATGTTGCATTTCGAACAGCGAGTGCTTACATAGATGTTCCAGCAGGTGTGAATATTCAATTAGATATTGCTCCTGCTAATAGTACTAGTGCAGCAAGTTCTATTGCTACTTTTAACTATAATTTAACAGCTAATGAAAAGTATGTTATTGTTGCAGATGGAATAGTAAGTGGAACAGGATATATGCCAGGGAATACAGGTGCATCAGCATTTGATTTAAAGGTATATGGAATGGGACAAGAGGAAGCAACTGTAGCAACAAACACAGATGTATTAGTACACCATGGGTCAACAGATGCTCCAGCGGTAGATGTTGTAGAAGTATCTATACCAGCAGGTCCGATTGTATCGAATGCATCTTATAGAGATTTTTCAAATTATATAAATTTAGGAACAGCAGATTATAGATTAGAAGTAAGAGCTGCTGGTTCGTCAGAAGCAGTAGCAAGTTATGAAGCTCCTTTGTCTACTCTTGGGTTAGATGGAGAAGTAATATTAGTTTTAGCTTCAGGGTTTTTAGATCCAAGTGTAAACTCAGACGGACCAGAATTTGGTTTATGGGCTACGTAAGCAACAGGTGGATCTTTAGTAGAATTACCAAAGTCAACTGCACGTGTACAAGTTATTCATAACTCACCAGACGATATTGCTACAATGGTTGATGTTTATTTAAATGGAGACTTATTATTAGAGGATATAGCATTTAGAACAGCCACAGCTTTTGTTGATGCTCCTGCTGGAATAAACATTAATATTGGAGTTGCACCAAGTAATAGTACTGATGTTACAGATACAATTGCTAATTTCCCATTGAAATTAGATGCTAAGGAAAAATATATAGCTGTTGCAGCTGGTATAACAGGTTTAAGTTCTACAACTTATTCAGTAACTCCTGCATTTGGTTTAGATATTTTTGCTATGGCAAGAGAGACTGCAACTGTAGCAACTAACACTGATGTATTAGTTTATCATGGTTCTACAGATGCTCCAACAGTAGATGTATTTGAATCTTTAGTTCCTGCTGGAACAATTGTAGACGACGTATCTTATGGGGGGGCAGGTTACTTAGAATTAGCAACAAATAATTATGTTTTAAATGTACAAAATGCTGCTGGCACTGTAACAGTTGCTAGTTATAGCGCTCCACTTTCTACTCTAAATCTTGATGGGAGCGCTATTACAGTGTTAGCTTCAGGTTTTTTAGATTCTACAGCTAACGGAAATGGACCTGCATTTGGACTTTATGTAGCATTGGCTGCTGGTGGGGAATTAATTCCTTTACCAAAAAACATTACTACTAGTATTTCAGATGTTGAGAATTCAACATTTAAAGTTTACCCAAATCCAGTTGTAGATGTTTTAACAATTGAAAACGATAATTTAGTTTCGGGAACAATAGTAAATCAAGCTGGAAAAGTTGTAAAGCGTTTCACGCAGAGTAATGTAAATTTATCTGAATTAGCAAGTGGTATTTACTTTGTTAACATTTTAACAGATGAAAACGTTATTACAAAGAAGATTGTAAAAAAGTAGTATTATTTAGATTAATAATCTAGAAGGTCGTAGCTTAAATGTTACGACCTTTTTTTATGAAATATTCTAAATTATATTTAGCTTTGAATACAACAAATTATGAAAAAATTATTTGCTTTATTAATCGTTATTGCACTTGTATTGCATTTTACCCAACCAACATCAGAAGAGTTTAATGTTTACATGGAGAATTATATAGAGAAAAGAGTTACAAGTGTAAACAAAAATCAATCTAAATTAAAAGATATTTTAGGACAAGTATCTGCTAAAATAGGAGGTGAGATCGTGAAGAATTTAAAGACAGAAACAGATTATTATTTGTTTACAATTTACGAGGTAAAATTGGATAGAGAGGTACCTTATAAATTTATGGGCATAGGAAAAAACTTCTTACCTTTGCAGACAGAAGAACCATTTAAATAAAGAAAATGAAAAAAGCAATTATACACACAGAGAAAGGAGACATGACCGTAGAACTTTACGAGAAGGATGCTCCAAAAACAGTAGAAAATTTTACTACTCTAATCGATAAAGGATACTACAACGGATTAAACTTTCATAGAGTTTTACCTGATTTTGTAATACAAGGTGGTTGCCCAGACGGAACAGGAGCTGGTGGACCAGGTTACTCAATTGATTGTGAATTAGACGGAGATAATCAGTATCACGATAGAGGTGTATTGTCTATGGCACATGCAGGAAGAAATACTGGAGGATCTCAGTTTTTTATCTGCCACAGTAGAAACAATACATCACATTTAGATAGAAATCATACTTGTTTTGGAAAAGTAGTAGAAGGTTTAGATGTTATTGATGATATTCGTCAAGGGGACAAAATTAATTCGATAGAATTAGTCTAAACTTCATTTAAGTTATTTACAAAGCGATACTTTTTAGTATCGCTTTTTTTATGAATTATTATAAAATAGTAATTCTTTAATCACATATATTTGACATTTATGATAAGATTAATAGTTTTAATAATTTGTTATTACTTTTTTACTTCTTGTGCTACGAGTAGTTCTAGTATAGAAAGTAATGCTGAAATAATAGATGATAGTCCAATTATTTTATCAAAATCAATCAATTTTCCGCTGGATTATGAAGTTTTTAATATTTCTAATGATGAAGATATTAAGTTATTAATAAACCGAAACCCTATTTTTTTTAAAAAGCGTTATGATAGAAAGTTGAAAAAGCAATTGGTAAAAAATAGAATAAAGCTATTAAAAGAACAGGCTACATATAAAATAGACATTAAACAATTAACTTTTAAAGAGTTTAAAATTCAGGTGAGTGGACCAGAAGTAAATGTAGCAACTGTAAGAGTAGACTATGTATTAACTACACCAACTTTAGATACGTTAATGTTTAATGAAGTGAACAGAGAAAGTATTCCAGACTTTAAAGAAGTTGTTTTTAAAGAAATGTGTGACGATTTATCCAAAGAAACAATGGTTTCATTAAGCGAGTTTATCAAATAATGAGAGTACTGAGTTTTATATTTTTTTTAATTTTTTCATTTTCTATTTGTGGACAGTCATATAGACAGTTAATAGACTATGCAGGTGTAAATGCTAAAGCTGGAGATTATTATGGAGCTTCTATTTATTACGAGAAAGCTTTAAAAGAAGATTCAAGTAAAATTGAAGTTTTGTATTTATATGCAGAAGCGTTAAGGAAGTATAATAATTATTCTAAAGCAGCTTATTATTATGCAAAAGTTTGGGATAAAGATAAGGGAGGAAGAATATACAAAGATGCAGCATTCTGGTTAGCGACTATGCAAAAGTATAATGGTGAATACAGAGTTGCTGGTAAGACGTGGAAAAAAGTAAAGTCTAAATACAGCAGAAAGAAAAAAAGCTATGAATATCTTAAAGCAAAGCAAGAGGCATTGTCGTGTAGTTATGCTAAACGAACGAAAAACGATTCATTAAAAAATGTATCAGCTAAAAATATAGGTCCAACTATTAATACTACTAATTCTGAGTTTGCAGCAAATAGGGTAGAGTCTTTGTTGTTTTTTAATAGCTTGAGATCAACCAAAACTTCAGAAAACTTAGAGGTTAGTGATGGTAATTATAAAGTAAAACACTACAAAAGTAAATTGTCTGATAGTACTGTCGCACAATCTAAATTAGTTCAATCAACAATTAATAATGAATTACTTCATAATGCAAATAGTACTTACGATATAAAACATCAATTACTTTATTTTACCCAGTGTGATAGTTTAAATAATTGTAAGTTAGTTGTTTCCCAAAAAGAAGGAAATAATTGGTCAGAGCCTAAAGAGTTACCAGAGCGAATTAATGCAGTAGGAAGTACAACAACTCAACCAAATTATTGTGAGATTAATGGACAATCGTGTTTGTTTTTTGTTTCGAATAGAAAAGGCGGATTTGGGAAATTAGATATTTGGTTTACCAAGATTTTAGACGGAGGAACTTACTCTAAACCAATTAATGCTGGTGAATTTGTTAATTCTATCGATAATGAAGTTACCCCGTTTTACGATACCGTTAATAACGCATTATATTTTAGTTCAAACTGGCACTTTGGTAAAGGAGGTTTTGATGTGTTTAAATCTAAGGGGTTACCAGGTAGTTTTAATAAACCTGAAAATATGCTCGCTCCAATTAATACACAATGGAATGATTTATACTTTACGATTTATCCAGAAAAAAATAATAA
>CALDTD010000213.1 GCA_937924345.1 uncultured Flavobacteriales bacterium
TTTCCCATGTATATCTTTCTTGTTGAGAGGTAAAATACTTTCAGCAATTCTTGCATTTATTCTTCAAATAACATTGATTGGGTGGCTTCCTGTAGCTATTTGGGCTGTTTTTTCTCTATCCAACTCTAGAAATGAAAAAAGAATAATTGCTATGGAAAAAAGACTATCAAAAAAATTAAATAAGTAACTGTTTTACAATTACAAAACGCCTTCTTAATCTATCATTACAATAGCGGTTTTAATATTTTATAACTTTTTTTGATTATTAAGGAAAGTAATCTAATGTAGAGAATTTAAACCTTTACTCCTATTATACAAATATCGTCCACTTGTTCTAAATCTCCTTTCCAATCTTTTAACTTTTGAGAGATGGTTTTTTTTTGAATAGACATCGGATCTTTGGAAACTTCTATTAATAGCTTTTTGAAAGGACGATACTTAAACTTCTTTCCTTTTTCTCCTCCAAACTGATCTGCGAAACCATCTGTAAAGAAATAGAGTACATCTGAGTCTTCTAATTTTATTTCTGTTTGGATAAAAGGAGTCATTCCTGCATATAAGCCAATTGGTTGTTTGTTTGCTTTAAATTCTATTAAAGATAAATCTCTTTCGGTTACGGTGGTTCTATTTTCTAATTGCTCTGGAGTTAATAAAGTTGTTTCCCTCACAATCCAAAGTGGATTATTGGCTCCAGAGAAGATTAGTTTATCTTCTGTAAAGGCACACAACGCTATATCCATTCCATCTTTTACTTCCTCTCCACTTTTGGCAAATGTATCGATGACTAGCTCTCTTGTTTTGTCTAATATTTTTGATGGCGAAGTAATACCAAACTCATTTACTGTTCTATTTAGCGCATTACTACAAACTACACTCACCATTGCCCCTGGAACTCCATGACCTGTACAATCTGCTGCTGCTAAAAAACTAACCGAATTTTCTACTGTTGACTCTTTATGTTCGAACCAATAAAAATCACCACTTACTACATCTTTTGGTTCAAAAAGTATAAAGTTATTAGGAATATATTTGTTGATTTCTTTTGACGATGGTAAAATTGCGTCTTGTAAACGTTTAGCATAGTTTATGCTATCTGTAATTTCTTTATGGGTTCCTTCTATTATGTGTTTTTGCTGCTCTGTTTTTTGATGTGCTACTTCTACTTCTTGTTTTTGAGCTGTTATTATTTTTTGTTGCTTTTTGGCTAAACGTAAACGATTAAATACAAATGCTAAAAAGAAACCTAGAAAAATGATCCCTATTATAGTTGCTGTTGTAATTACCTTTTGTTTTTCAGCTGCTTCTTTTTCTATTGCAATTAACTTCTCCGACTCAGCATCGTCTAACGCTTTTTGAGTCTCATATTGATATTTAGCCTCCTGCTCTATTGCTGCTTTCTGTGTGTCTAAATTATTAATACTATCGCGCATTTTTATATGCAAAGCATACATCTCGTAAGCCTCTTTGTAGTTTTGTTCTTTTAGGGCTAGCTTAGATAATGCTAATGCTGAATTTGAAATCCTTTGGGGAAACCCCAACGCTAATGAAAGTTGATAGCCTTCAGATAAATATTCTTTAGCTTCTTTAAATTTTCCTTTATTAAAAAGTAATTTTCCAATAGAGTTAGCAACACTAGATATACCTTTTTTATTTCCTAGCTCTTTTCTTATTGCTAAAGATTGATGATAGTAATCTAATGCTTCTTCTATTTTGCCTTGATCGTCATAAATAGAACCGATATTATTTAACATTAATGCTATACCTAGTTTATTACCTAATTCTTTTCTTATTACTAACGACTTATTATAGTAATCTAATGCCTCTTTTATTTTGCCTTGACCGTCATAAACAAAACCGATGTTGTTTAACATTAATGCTATACCTCTTTTATTACCTAACTCTTTATATATTACTAACGACTGATGATAGTAATCTAATGCCTCTTCTATTTTGCCTTGTTCGTCATAAATAGAACCGATGTTGTTTAAAATTACTGCTATAGATTCTTTGTTTCCTAACTCTTTATATATTACTAAAGATTGATGATAGTAAGCTAATGCCTCTTCTATTTTGCCTTGATTGCTATAATTAAAACCGATATTGTTTATAGATCCAGCAACTCCTTCTTTATCCCCTAACTCTTTACGTATCACTAACGACTGATGATGGTAATCTAATGCCTCTTTTATTTTGCCTTGACCGTCATAAATAACACCTAGGTCGTTTAATATTGATGCTATACCTAGTTTATTCCCTAACTCTTTATGTATCACTAACGACTGATTACAAGAAACTAATGCCTCTTCTATTTTGCCATGAGCATAAAAAATAGAGACTCTATTTCCAATCGCTTCTGCATACTTTTTCTTGTAAAAAGGAATCTTAATCTGGCTACTTATCTTTGTTTTACAAAAATCAAATATCCACAAATTATATTTTGCACGAGCATCTTCATATTGACAATCTTCTACTAAAAAGCTTATAGCATTTGCTTTAGAAGTATCTTCTTTTGCTAAATGGTATTCGTTTAAGCAACTGTCTATTAAAATTCTATCGTCATCGGACAAGTCTTCTAATACTAAACTATCTATAAGATAATAGTTTTTATCTGCAAACTCTTGGGTAAACGCAAATAGTGGTAATAATAAAAGAAGGAAGAAAGTACTTTTCATTTGGCTATAAAAATAGAGTATTTATCATATAAGAAAAAACCGCCATTATAATCTTAATTACAATGGAGGTTTAATAACAGTTTGCATTGTCCCTAATACAAGGTACATTGTACAATTATAGACCCAATAAAACTTCTTCTGGTGGTTTAGCACCAAATATCATTTTAGTAGGGTTTTCTAACATTTCTTTTACTTTTACCAAGAATCCAACAGATTCCTTACCATCGATAATTCTATGATCGTAAGAAAGCGCTAAATACATAATTGGGCGTATTACTACTTCTCCGTTTATAGCAACAGGGCGTTGAACGATGTTGTGCATTCCTAAAATAGCAGATTGCGGAGGATTAATAATAGGAGTACTTAACATAGATCCAAATACACCTCCGTTTGTAATCGTAAATGTTCCTCCTTGCATATCTTCGATAGCAATTTTTCCATCTCTAGCTTTTATTGCTAAACGCTTGATCTCTTTTTCTATTTCTTGAAGAGACATTTGCTCGGCATTACGAACTACGGGAACCATTAATCCTTTTGGGGAACTTACTGCAATTCCTATATCTGCATAGTTATGTGCAATCATATTGTCTCCATCAATCATAGAATTGACTTGTGGAAATAAGTTTAAAGCTTCTGTTACTGCTTTTGTAAAGAAAGACATAAAGCCTAAACTTGTACCGTGAGTTTCTTTAAAAACAGCTTTATACTTCGTTCTTAAATCCATAATTGGCTTCATGTCTACTTCGTTAAAAGTAGTAAGCATAGCTGTTTCATTTTTAACAGCGACTAATCTAGAAGCAATTTTTCTTCGCAGCATTTTCATTTTTGCTGTAGAAGTATCTCTTGTTCCTCCCCATCCTTGAGTAGATTCTGCAGGAAAACCTGCCGCCATTGCAGCTACAATATCTTGTTTTGTTAAACGACCATCTTTACCTGTTCCATTAACGCGGTCTAGTGGTACATTGTTCTCATCTGCCAATTTCTTTGCTGCAACAGATGGTGTTCCAGCTGCATAAGAATCTTTTGAAGGTGCTTTAGCCTCTGCCTTTACTGGGTTTGGATTAGGCGCTGTAGCATCTGCTTTTGGTGCTTCTTCTTCTACTTTCGCTTCAGGTTCGCTTTTAGACTCATGTCCTGCTGGCTTTTCTGCCGAAGTATCGATTAAACAAACTACGTCTCCAACAGCAACTGTATCTCCGTTTTCTGCTTTTAATGTAATTATACCCGCTGCTTCTGCAGGTAATTCTAATGTTGCTTTGTCAGAATCTACTTCTGCAATTGCCTGATCTTTTTCTACATAGTCTCCATCTTCTACCAACCATTCTGCAATTTCTACTTCAGAAATTGACTCTCCTGGACTTGGTACTTTCATTTCTAATACTGACATATATTATTGTATTATGTACAACGTAAAATGTTTTACGTGATTACTTTTATTTTAAATTATTATCACAAAAATAGTGCTTTGCTCTTTTCTCTTTATTCTAAATCCAAGAATTAAACTTTTTCCTTAGCCAATTGCATTAACTCGTCTAAAACAGCTTGGTGACGAAGTGCAGCTACTTTTGAAGATCCACTAGCTGGACTTGCCGAACGTCTGGTTGAAGCAACATCTAATTGTACCCCAAGTTTTTTCCAAAAACGGTGACGAGACTGAATAAAACGCCAAGCTCCCATATTCTCTGGTTCTTCTTGTGCCCAAATATAATTAGCTTCCGTTCCGTATTTAGCAACTATTTCTTCTAATTGTTTTGCTGGTAATGGATATAACTGTTCAACTCTTACAACCGCAATATTTTCTCCTGCCCCTAGCTTTTCTTTTTCTTCGACGATGTCGTAATAAAACTTACCACAAACCATCACTACTGTGTCAACTTCTTTTGCATTTACAGTAGTGTCGTCTATCAATTCTTTAAACCCTCCATTTGCTAAATCACTAATCTTAGATACAGCAGCGGGGTAACGTAATAATTTCTTTGGTGTGAAGACAACTAGTGGTTTTCTGAAGTCACGCTTCATTTGCCTTCTTAATAAGTGAAAGAAGTTTGATGGTGTTGTACAGTTTGCAACTTGCATGTTTAAATCGGCACATTGTGTTAAGAAACGCTCCATTCTACCACTGGAGTGTTCAGAACCCATTCCTTCATAACCGTGTGGTAATAACATTACCAAACCATTTTGAGTATGCCATTTATCTTCTGCAGCACTAATGTACTGATCGACCATAATTTGTGCTCCGTTAAAGAAATCTCCGAATTGAGCCTCCCAAATTGTTAAGCTATTAGGAGTAGAAAATGCATAACCATAATCAAATCCTAAAACACCATATTCTGATAAAAGCGAGTTATAAACTTCGAATTTAGCTTGACCTTCCTCTAGATTATTTAATGTAATTACATCTTCTTCTGTATCTTCTGTTTTAACAACAGCATGACGGTGTGAGAACGTTCCTCTTTCTACATCTTCTCCAGATAAACGAATATGATGTCCTTCTGTTAATAGTGAAGCATAAGCTAACATCTCTCCCATTCCCCAGTCTAAGCGATCTTCTTCAATCATGTTTACTCTATCTTTCAATAGTTTAATGATTTTTCTGAAGTATTTTTTCCCTTCAGGTAATGTCGCTAATTTTATTCCTAATTCTTTTATACGTTCTTCAGGTATAGAAGTATCTGGTGAAACTAAGAAATCTTCTTTTGTTCCGTGCTTAAACCCTTTCCATTCTTCTTCTAAAAAGTCTGTGATTTTTGCTTTTTTAATTTCTTTTGCATCGTCTAAACGATCTTGAAGCATATCATCGAAATTCTTTTTCAAAATTTCTCCTTCTTCTTTCGTTACTACCCCTTCTTTTACCAATTTATCTAGGTAGATTACTCTTGGGTTTGGATGCTTAGAAATTGCTTTATATAACTTCGGCTGCGTAAATTTAGGCTCATCTCCTTCGTTATGCCCATACTTTCTGTAACATAGTAAATCTATAAATACATCTCTATTGAAAGTCTGGCGATATTCTAAAGCAATTTCCATTGCTAATACAACAGCTTCTACATCATCTCCATTTACATGAAAAACAGGACACAAAGTTGTTTTTGCTATATCGGTACAATAGGTACTAGAACGCGCATCTAAATAATTCGTTGTAAAACCAACTTGGTTATTAATTACAATATGAATTGTACCTCCAACGCGGTATCCATCTAACTGCGCCATTTGAATAACTTCGTAAACTATTCCTTGACCTGCTATTGCAGCATCTCCGTGAATTAAAATAGGAACAATTTTCTTTTCGTCACCACCTAAATCATGATCAATTTTTGCTCTAGTAATCCCTTCTACTACTGGGTTAACTGCTTCTAAGTGAGATGGGTTAGGAGCTAACGTCATTTTAATATCCTTACCAGCATCTGTAGTAATGTTACAGGTATAACCCAAGTGATATTTTACATCACCATCAAACAAAGCATCTTCGTATTCCTTACCTTCAAACTCACTAAAAATAGCCGAATAAGTTTTGTTAAAGATATTTGCCAATACATTTAAACGGCCTCTATGTGCCATTCCCATTACAAACTCTTCTACTCCAAGTATAGAACCTTTCTCCATTAAAAAGTCTAACGCTGGTATTAATGCTTCTGCACCTTCTACAGAAAAACGCTTTTGACCAACAAACTTTTTGTGTAAGAACTCTTCAAAAACACTAGCCTGATTCAGCTTATGTAAAATATGCTTTTTATCTTCTGTTGTAAATTTAAGTCTATTTTTAAGCTCAATTTTACTTTTAATCCAATCTACTCTTTTTGGGTGACGAATATATTGATACTCAATACCTATAGAACGGCAGTAGGTTTGCTCTAAATGGGCAACAATATCTTTTAATGTTGCTGGACCTATTTTAATTTCCTCTCCTGCTTGAAAAACAGTATTCAAATCTGACTGATTTAGACCAAAGTTTTCTAAAGCCAATGTGGGTTCGTATTTTCTTCGCTCTCGAACTGGGTTAGTATCTGTAAAAAGATGTCCTCTTTCGCGATATCCGTTAATTAACTGGATAACTTTAAATTCCTTCTGAACGTTTTCTGGAATTGCACCATCTACGTCATAATTTTCTTTTGCAAAATTGAAGCCCTCAAAAAAGGCTGCCCAGCTCTTATCTACTGAATTAGGGTCTTGTGAATACTGAGCGTACAACTCTTCTATTGCACTTCCCTCAGCATTGCTTAGGTATGAATATTTGTCCATTATGGTTGTTTAGTTCTAAAAACTATTAATTACTTACAAATGTATCATTTAATTTGCTCAGATAAAAAATGAACTGTCAAAAATTAGTTAACGTAATTATGTTAATGGTGTATATCATTTGAGAAGTAAAAAGATGTTAATTCTTCTCGTTTAACTCTGCAATATTTGGCTAATTAATGAAACACTAAAAACACTCAATAAAAACCAACCTAAAAAACCTTCTAAAATAACAATATATCGAGACAATCCTGCAACTGGAATATCGCCAAACCCCAATGTAGTATATGTATTTATACTAAGAATAATACTATTGAAACTCCTTACAAGAAATAAATACAAGAAATAAAAAAGTAAAGCTATAAATGTTAAGAACCCAAAATAAACCTTCTTAAACATAGATAAGTCTTCCCACCTACCTTTTAAGAATTCTATACTTTTATAAAGCGTTTTATTCCATGTTAATTTCGATACAGAAAAGAAATATACAGGATAAAGAAATAAATTAAAAAAGAAAGGGATTTGTGATTTACTATTTTCAATATTAAACTTGAACTGGCTGTAAATTTTTAAATTTTCTTTATGTTTTGCAGAGTACAACTCTTCTAATTTTTGCTCCGTTGTATAGTAGCCAATTAATTTCTCACCCTGCCCTATTAAGTATTTACTACTAATTTTATCCCATTCACTTGGAGAGAAAAAGTAAAAACATGCAAAACAAAGTATTACCCATATAGAGACTTGTATAGAACGTACGGGACTCGTGCCGTAGTTAGCAAAAAACTTCAGGAATCTATTGAGGTTAAAATAAAGATAGTTCTCAAAATTTTTATTTTGCTTATACTTCTCTTTTAGTTTTTATGTCTTTATGTCTTTCATTTCTACATAACAACCGTTTGCGGCAGTTAAGTTTCCTCTACTTCTATATATGTTAAATAGTTTGTTGTAACTTGCAATTAGTTAACTGTAGATATAATCTGGAGAATTAGAGCTATGAGGATTTTTCACACCGAGCTTCTCTCCTTTAATAAGATCCCAAGGAATATAAGCCGATTCGGACCTAACGTTTATATTCTCTATATAAAACTCTTCCTTAATTTCAGTAGAATTGATATACAACGCATCCAGAACTGTTAGACTGGACAAGTCAATATTAGTGCAGTTTACTTTATCAATTTTTACCTTCCCAAATTTACCATTAAGTATAATGGAAAGATCTTTATCAAAAAAATGACAATTACTAATCTTAACCTCTTCTACTACTTCTAACACAGAATTGCCAATTCTTAAAGAAGCTAAACCACTATAGTTTGATGGTATTTTTGGAGTCTCAAAACGACAAGAAGAAATGAATAAAATTGAAAGTGGTGTTTGCTTTTCGTTAAAAAAACTAGCGTAATCATAAAACTGATTACTGTTCACGAAAATATAATTGAAGGAAGTTACCATTATAGTTCCACGAAAATCAGAATTATAAATATTACATGGTCTATACTCATCAGGTGTTTCCGATTTACCTCCGTAAATATTTAAATTACTGGACACTTCAACACTGTCAAAAGAAAAACTAATAGATTTTGGCTCTAAATATAGGTTAAGTGTAACAGAATCAGGAAAATAAACTTTAGTGTTGATCAAGTTTATTTTGCTGAACAATTCTATATCAATATTATTTTTCACATAACCATCATGGTCTGAAAAAAGGACAGTATCACCTTCTTCAAATTGGATAACAGCATTTGAAATGTTTATAGAATTAGTATCTAAACAAAGTGAGCTAAAAGCTCTAAAGTTTAGTGTATCTACTTTGCTTTCTGCAAAAACAAAAACTGTTAGAAAAGAAAGTAAGCAAAGTGCTAAATACTTAAATATCATCTATTTTTTGAGGTAAATTTAAAATAGATTTTTTATCTAAAGCATTTTTTACTTATAAATATCTTTTAGTGCTTCATCTAATTTTGGAAACTCAAACTCAAAACCAGCATTAAGTAACTTTTCAGCAGAAACATGACTACCTTTTAGCACTATATCAGATAACTCTCCATAAATAGTTCTTAAAACAAACGCAGGTACATTTGGTAAAAATAATTTACGATTTAGTGCTTTTGCAATAGCTTTTGTTACGGCTTCATTATCAACTTTTTCGGGAGCTACAGCATTATAAACTCCATTAAAACTATTGTCTAATAAAATATCTAAATACAATTGTGCCATATCATCTAAATGAATCCAGGGCATAGCTTGTTTTCCTGTCCCTATTGGAGCACCTATTCCATACTTAACAGTTTTATCCATTTTAGCTAATGCTCCACTGTTTTTATCAAGTACAACACCAGTTCTCAACTTTACAACCCGTGAAGAAATATCCGAAAATTGATCTGCGCTTTTCTCCCAGTAAATACAACTTTTTGCAATAAAATCGTTATGTGGTTCATCAGCCTCCTTAAAAACTTTAGCTGTTGTAATTGCCCCATAATACCCAATACCAGAAGCAGAAATATAGGCGTTTAAAGAATGGTTTAGTTTTTTTAATGTTTTAAAAATAAGATTAGCAGTTTCTACCCTACTTTTAATAATTGTATGTTTACGAGACATTGTCCAAGGCTTATCTGCTATTCCTGCACCAGCAAGATGTATAATATCTGTAACTCCATTAAAGCATGCTTCATCAATTTCCTCTTTTTTCCAGTCCCATTTATAAACCTTAATTCCAAACTTAGAACTTGGGCTTCTAGAAAGGTGAACAACCTCGATGTTTTTTTCTTGTAATAATTGTGTTATCCTTGTACCTATTAATCCTGATCCTCCTGTAATTAAAACCTTCATCTCTTATTTTTGCTTTGAAAGTAAACAAAAATGAGAGTCATTTTAGGGTCTGTAAACCCTTTTAACTTTCTTTAACCGAAGTCTTTATTCCGCTGTAAAGCAATTGTGTTAGAATTTTCTTTCAAACTTTTATAGGTATCTAACTCTAAACACTTCATCGCTAAATGAACTTCTGCAAACATGAGGTCTTCTGTAATAACGTTAGATAATTTACTTTTAAAAATTAAATCTCTAATCGGTCCAGTAGCACCTGCAATAGCAAATAAAATTTGTTTTTTTCTTAGCTCTTCTATTAAACTCCCAAGCATTAGTATTGCACTAGAGTCAATATGATTTACAGCTTCTGCATTCCAGACAATCAATTTTAAATCCTTTCCTTTAGTTTCTATCATTGAAGCTAAAGCATCTTTAAAATATTCAGTATTTGCAAAATAAAGCTGTCCATCTAATCGAAATATTAATGCTTCAGGGTGTTGTACCAAGTTATCAAAACGATTAATATTTTTATAGTAATTAGTCCCTTTTATTTGTTCACACTGAGCAATATGTGGTCTTGTGCTTCTATAAATTAAAAAAACAATCGAAAGTAATACCCCAACTAAAATCCCCTCTTTTATCCCTATAGTTAATGTAATTATAAACGTCGCCATTAACATTAACAAATCATCTCTCTTGTAATGATATAGACTTTTAGGATATTTTATATCGATAAATCCAAATACAGAAACCAAAATAATAGCTGCTAAAACTCCCGTTGGAAGGAAATAAAAAATTCGAGTAAAAAATAATAATGTTAATCCAACAATTAAAGCAGCTATAATTAAGCTAACCTTAGTGCTTGCGCCAGATTCTTCATTTACAGCTGATCGAGAGAAACTTCCTGTTGTAGGATAACTTTGAAAAAACGAACCAATTATGTTTCCTAGCCCAATGGCAATAAGTTCTTGGTTGGGGTCAATTTTATGATCTTTCTTCTTTTCTTGTAATGCCTTAGCAATAGAAATAGCCTCCATTATAGCAATTAATGCTAACGTGCCAGACAAGGTTATAAGCTCGGTTAAGAATGCAGTGTTTATGGTTGGAATAGTGAATTTTGGTAATCCTTTGGGAATTAGTCCAACTACTATAACTCCATTTTTTTCTAACTCAAAGTATTGAACTATTATTATTCCTAACGCTACCACTATTAATACACGTGGTATTTTTTTATGAATCCTTTTTAGAATTACCAGAATTATAATTGTTATCCCTCCAATTGCAATAGAAGATAAATTGATTGAATAAAATGCCTGACTAATATTATAAATTAAAATATGTAGTTGATTACTACGAGCAATATCAACTCCAAAAAGATGCTTAATTTGATTCAACCCTATAATAATAGCTGCGGCAGAAGTAAAACCACTAATCACAGGTTTTGATAAAAAATTAACTAAAAAACCTAATCTAAAAACTCCGATTAACAACTGAATTACACCCGTAATAAGTGCCAAAGCAATCGCCATAAAAATATGTTCTTCTTCCGAAACACTAGCAATTGCGGTAATACCGGCACCAACAATTAATGAATCCATTGCAACTGGACCAACCGACATTTGTCTAGAAGTTCCAAAAACAGCATAAACAAGTTGTGGTAACAACGCAGCATATAAACCATAAATAGCAGGCAATTTAGCAATTAAAGCGTAAGCTAAACCTTGAGGAATTAGCATTATTCCTATGCTTATTCCAGCGGGTAAATCTGCAATAAAATCTTTTCTTGTGTAGCGTGGCAGCCACTCAAGAATGGGAATATGTTTTTTAATAAAATTCAATTACAAAGATTGATTTTTATTAAAATTATCGTCGTATTTAAAAAACAAGTTAGCCCAAATTGTTTTTGACAAAGCATATAAGTATGGTCCCGCAACAACTAAAGATACTCCTAATATGGTAAACAATTGGTTAAGTGAATAATTTGGGTGTAAAACAGTTATTGCAACCCAAATCGAGACAAATAAGGCAATACCAAGACCATAAGAAACATACATTGCTCCATAATAAAACCCAGGTTCTGGTGAGTATTTTAAATCACAGTGCGAACACTTCTCTTTAAAATCTCCTACTTTTTTTAAATTGTAAGGGTTAGAAGACTCAAAAAACTCACCTTGATTGCATCTTGGACATTTAAACTTAAAGATACTGTAAAGACTGTGTTTTAACATCTGATAATTTTTGCTGCAAATATACAAAAACCATCATATTCGCACCCTTTAAAAAATAAAGTAACAATGCAGCGTTAATTGATTTTATTCGATTATTTTACTTGGTAATGACTAATTGTTATCTTTGATTAGATTACAAAACCTTTTATGGAAAATATAACTTCATTAGAATACAATACCGAACGCCCTTTAATGTCTATTCCAGAGTATGGAAGAAACGTTCAAAACATGATTAATCATTGTCTTACTATAGCAGATAAAGAAGAAAGAAATAATTGTGCAAAATCAATTATTACTGTTATGGGGCAAGTTAATCCTCAATTGAAAGATGTAGAAGATTACGATCATAAGCTGTGGGATCACTTATTTATTATGTCTAATTTTGAGCTAGATGTAGAATCTCCTTACCCAAAGCCATCTGCTGATTTCTTTGAGAAAAAACCAGAAACGATTCCTTATCCCCATCGGAAAATAAAAAATGGTCATTATGGTATCATAATCGAAGATTTAATTGCAGCAGCTGTAAAATTAGAAGACGGCGAAGAGAAATCTTTCTTGGTTAAACGTATAGCCAACTTATTGAAGACGTCATATTTATTGTGGAATAGAAATACTGTAAATGACGAGGTAATTGTAAAACACCTAGAACAATACTCCAATGGTAAATTAACTATTGACCCAGAAGAGTTGACAGATACAAGAGAAATACTAAGTCACTTTAAGAAAAACTACAACGTTAGTTCACCACTTATATCTCCACAAAAGAGAAATAACAATAAAGGTAGAAACAACAATCAAAGAAGAAACAACAACAAAAACTATCGTAAAAGATAAAATATAACAACTAACTACATGGGATCTTTTCAAATACGCGGAGGAAATAAACTAAAAGGAGAAATCACACCTCAAGGAGCAAAAAACGAAGCACTACAAGTACTAAATGCTGTTTTGTTAACTCCAGAAAAAGTAATTATTAGCAATTTACCCGACATTATTGATGTTAATAAATTGATTAATTTACTACAAGCGCTAGGTGTAAAG
>CALDTD010000214.1 GCA_937924345.1 uncultured Flavobacteriales bacterium
ATATAAATAGACAGTTACCAGCTTTACATTCTACAGTTGGAAAACAGAAAGTAGAGGAAGTAGGAGCCCGATTATTAGACATTAATCCAGCGTTAAAATTGACCCAAATAGATGAGTTTTTAATTCCGGAACGAATGGATGAAATTTTAAAATCTAACAGTTTTTCTTTTGTAATGGACTGTATAGATAGTGTTTCTCCTAAAGTAAATTTAATTAAAGCTTGTAGAAGAAATAAAGTTCGTTGTGTAAGTTCAATGGGTGCTGGTGGAAAAATGGATCCTAGCCAAGTTCAGGTAAAAGATATTTCAAAAGTAAAAGGTTGTCAGCTTGGGCAAGCAGTAAAAAAACAATTAAAAAAGCATAAGATTGATCGTGGTATTCGTGCAGTTTTTTCTACCGAAGCTGCAGATCGAAATTCATTGAAATTGACAGATGGAACAAACTTTAAAAAGTCATTTTACGGAACAAGCTCCTATATGCCAGCCATTTTTGGGCTATATGCTGCGGCAGAGGTAATTAACTATCTTAGAAAGCAGTAGATTTATTGTTCAATAACTTTTATTTTTGAATTAAACACGTCACTTTTTTCTATCAAGTTATTTATGTAGTTTGTTGGGGCTTTTAAGTAGTTTGGAATAAAGTTTTCGCTACGTTCTGCTAACTTACCGTTTGGAATAATTTTCTCTTGGATTTTCTTTAGCTTATTTATAGATATTTCCTCTCGTTGTTTAATACTTCGCTGTGTTTTTTTGTTAATGTTGTCAAGTCCTTTTTGCATTTTTGTAAACTCAGCTTCTATCATTCCTTTAAGTGACGCATCTATTGGAATCGCTTTATTCAACGTAGCTTCTTTTACGATTTCTAATTGTTTTTTTTCAGCTTCAAAATCAACTTGAGTGGCTTCGTTGTTTGCTAAATAAGTTTTTATTAAATTTGCCTCATCCAAAAAGAAATCTTCGAGTTTTAAATTTAATTCATCAATAGTTTTTAATGATTTCTGATCTATCGTCAAAAATAAATCTCTTAAAACTAAAATAGGATAAGGAATATTTAGTCGATTAAAGTTACTTTTTAATTGTAACCAATAAGCTAATTCTCCAGGGCCTCCAACATAAGCTAGATTTGGTAATATTGCTTCTTGATAAACAGGTCTAAAAACGGCGTTTGGACTAAATCGTTCTGGATACTCATTTAGTTCTTTCAAAATTTCTTCTTTTGTAAATGAGATAGACGTATTTAGGATTTTATAGTTATCGTTTTCTAATACAATTCGTTCTCTTAAGTTATCCCTCAAGTAAAATAAATTAATTTCTCTTGGAGTAACTTGAGCTTTGTAACCCAATTGTTCCAACCTTTCAGAAGTAGTGTTTATAAGCTCAAAAGATTGTTCCGATTCTAGTTCTTGCTTTAATGTGGGGATAAAACTTTTCTTAAGTAATCTATCATCTCCATCTAAAATAAGTAATCCTTGTTCTTTAAATAGTCGATTCACCCATTTTGTAGTGTTACTTGTTAAAGTATCTTCACTGTTTCTAGGTTCAAAAATTGTTTTTAAAGTCTCCGCTTGATTTCCTAAAACCTCGAAAAGTTCTTCATAAACGTTATCAAATAGTGAGTTTGGCATTCTTCCAACCGCACCTTTTAGCGCTGTGTAAGCTTTTAATTCTGTTCTATATACTTTAGTATGATTAATTTCTTCAAAATCATGATCTTCACTAGCTAACCAAAATAATGGGATTATATTTTTTTCTGGAAATTTATTATTTAGCTGTTGCGCCAACTTTATAATTGAAACTATTTTGTGTATAAAGTATTGTGGGCCGCCAAACAAACCTAACTGATGACCTGTAGTCACAACATAAGTGTTTGCCTCTAATAATAGGTTTAGATTTGAGGGAAAAGGAATATTATTCTTTTCGTATTGAAGTTTTAGTTGCTGAACTAGTAACGTCCTTTTTTCTTTAGAAAAGTCTATTGAATTTATTTTAGTTTTAAAATCTTCAAGTGAGTTACTGTTTTCATAAAAAGGTTTTAATGTCTCTTTAGAATTTGTATAATCTAATATTAAATCTGAAACTTGTCCAGCGTCTTTTAGTCCAATAGTTTGTGTACTCATATTTACAAAAGTAATTTTTTTTATAAGGTTGCAATTTTGATTAACAATTCTTGTCAACCTTAGAACCTTTATGTCGCTTTCTTACTAGTTTACTTACAGCAGTTATGGTCGTAATATTAATTTAACCTTAGTTTGAAAGATCACTTTAGCTAATTATAGAATTTCCAATAAATATATAACCAGCAATTAGTAGTGCTTCCCCTAGAAGTATCGCAAAGAAAAACTTTTTAAAATTATAATTTATACTTCCCGAAACAAAGCAAATCAAATCAGTCGGAACAATTGGAAATAACGCCCATCCCATAATGATCCAACTACCATATTTTTCCATTTTGGTTTTTATAATGTTTATTTTTTCTGATTTACTTCCAAACAGCGTTGAAGGAGTTAAATAAGAGGATGCAAAATACATGATAGAAGCGCCTATTTGAATTCCTATTAGAGACATGAAAAAGACAAAAAGCGGTGAGTTTGGGTAGAGGCCTAAACCTAATATTACAAAAGGTGTGCTTGGTAATAAAAACAGAGATCTAATGCTAGATAAAAGTATGTAGGCAATGAGTACTGTGGTTCTGTTTTCTCCTAAAAAGAGTATTAAGTTATTTACAGTTACTTGGTCTGCATAATAAAAATATAAACCAAGAAATGAGATGGTTAGCAAAACCCAAAGGCAGCGTAATATTTTTTTATAACGATAAAAAGAGGCGTCGTTCATTATAATTATTTTCTAAACCATTTTTTCCAAAACGGATCGGCAGTTTTCTTTTTCTTTAACCGGTTAGAACGCTTTTGCTGTTTTTTCATTCGTTTACGCACTTCTTTACTTTGTATTGCTAAATGTTTTTTTGTAATTTCTTTTTCTGCTTGTTTTCTTTCTTTAGCACGTTGTTTTTCTTTTTTTTCATAAATTTTATTGCGTGGCTCCGGGTCACTTTCCTGTGCATAAGCGATATTAGGAAAGGAAAATAGCAAACCTATTAATAAAGAGAGAACAAAAAAGATTTTCATACTGATAAGAAATTAAAAATTTACAAACACTAAGTTATAGGTTTTGTTGCAAAATATATTCCTAAACGGAAAAACTTACTTTTTATGCAAGGCTTTGTAAACAATATTGGCTTTTGCAGAACCAATCATTATGGTTAAGTCTTCTAGACTTGCTTCTTTTATGCGTTTAACAGATTTAAATTTACGAATTAAAGATTCTTGCGTTTTACTCCCAACACCTTTTATTTTTAACAACTCAGAATTAACCGTTCCTTTTCTTCGCTTACTTCTATGGTGGGTTATTCCAAATCTATGGGCTTCGTTTCTTAAATACTGAATAGTTTTTAATGATTCTGAACGTTTGTCTATGTAAATAGGTAAAGAGTCGCCAGGGAAGAAAATTTCTTCCAAATGTTTTGCAATTCCTACTATAGCGATAGTTCCAATTAAATCTAATGTTTTTAAGCTTTTTACAGCAGAACTCAGCTGTCCTTTTCCTCCATCAATAATTATTAGCTGGGGCAATGGTTCTTGTTCGTCCTTAAGTCTTTTGTAGCGTCTATAAACGACTTCTTCCATCGATGCAAAGTCGTCTGGTCCAATTACTGTTTTTATATTAAAATGACGATAATCTTTTTTACTTGGCTTACCATCTTTAAATACTACGCAAGCAGCCACAGGGTTAGAACCTTGAAAGTTAGAATTATCAAAACATTCTATATGGCGTGGAAATTCTTTTAATCGTAAATCTTTTTTTATTGTTTCTAATACGCGTAAAGTATGTTTCTCTGGATCTAGGTTTTTCTGTTGTTTTTGCTTTTCTAATTTTGTTGCGTTAGCATTTATAAAAGACATGTTCAACAATTCTTTTTTTGCCCCTTTTAGCGGAATTGTAATTTTTTGATTGGCTAACTGAATTGGTAATGGTTCTGGTATAAGAATTTCTGTTGTTTCTGATGGGAAACGTTTTCTTATTTCGATAATTCCACTTGCTAATAAATCGGTATTACTTTCGTCTAATTTCTTTTTAATTTCTAGGGTGTAACTTTGTATAATTGCCCCGTCTATAACTTTTAAGTAGTTAACATAAGCTGTATTAATATCACTATCGATGTTAAATACATCAACATCTTTTATTGTAGTACTAACAACGGTAGATTTTGCTTGAAATTTTTCAATTTTTGTTAGTTTATATTTAATGTCTGCAGCTTTTTCAAACTCTAACTTTTCGGAGTGAGCCAACATTTTTGTTTTCAGCTCTTCTATTACAGATTTTGTTTTTCCTCTAAGTACAGCCCTTACATTATTTAGTCTTTCTTTATATTCTGCTTGAGAAACTTCTGCTTGGCAACATCCTTTACAATTACCAATGTAATACTCTACCGAGGTTTTAAACTCTTTTTTACCAATGTTTTCAAGTGTTAATTTATGTGTACAACTTCTTATATCAAAACTGTCTTTAAAAAGTGTCAATAATGTTTTTATAGTTGTAACTGAGTGAAAAGGTCCAAAGTATTCTCCAGTTCCTTTTTCTAATGTTCTTGTATATACAATTCTAGGAAATGGTTCTTTTTTTATACAAACCCAAGGGTAAGTTTTATCATCCTTTAATTGAATATTAAATTTAGGTTGTAATTTTTTAATGAGCGTGTTCTCCAACAGCAATGCATCCATTTCTGTCGGAACTTTAATGGTTTTTATGCGAACTATTTTTTTTACTAAAACTCTAGTCTTAGCATTGTGCTGCGCATTTGTATTAAAATAAGAACTTACTCTGTTTTTTAAACTTTTAGCCTTTCCAACATAAATTACCACATCGTTTTTATCAAAATATTGATATACACCTGGCGAAGATGGTAATGCTTTTATAGTATTTGCTATCTGTTCTGATTTAGGCATCTCTTTTACAAATATAGAATAGAAGAGCTTAAATCCAATTGCATTAAATCCAATATGTTTAGAGTATAATCTTAGAAATTATATGTCCACCTTACTTGAATATTTCTTGGAGTTCCTGGAGTAAAGTGAATTTCTTCTACAGCTTCACTTTCATTTTGTAATTTTGAGTTTGTTAAAAACTGAGTTTCATTCCATTCAGTATTAAATATATTTAATACTAAAGCTGAAATCCCCCATTTCTTGGTATAATAACCAATTTTAAAATCATTTATCACATATCCCTCAGCTATAGCGTCATTAAATTCATCTGCAGGTCGATCAGATAAATACCTAAAGTCCCAAGAAGCTTTTATTCCATTTTCTAAGTTTAGTTTTATAGATGTATTAGAGGTTAAAGGAGCAGCTAGAGGAATATAAATAGAGGAATTTTCAAAGTCTCTTGCTAATGTGTAATTTATATTTGAATTTATAGCTAAGAACCTAAAAGGACTGTAAATAAGGCTAAAGTCAATCCCTTGCCTCCTTGTTTTGCCACTTGGTTCTACTATGCCTTCATCACCAACATAAACAAATTCTTGGTTAGAAATCATTCTCCATATGCCCGCACTTACCTTTAAGTTTTTAAATACTCTTAAATCAAAACCTAGGTCAGAAGCATTTACTTTTGGTAGTGTAATTCCAACATTTCCTTCTGTTATTAATCTAGAGTCATTTGAGTGAAAACCTTGCCCAACCTTAGCATAAATATTTAGTTTTTCGTTTGGACTATAATTTAATGAGGCTTTGGGTAATAATGCATAAGGTGTTTGTTTTTTTATATTCAAAATAGAATCTAACTTGTTTTGATAAGTGTGAACGATTTGTTCGCCTCTTAAACCACCATTAAAGTGAAAGTCTCCTAACATAAAGTCTAAGCCTGTATAAGCAAAATAATTTGTTTCGTTTACGCTTCCTTTCTGAACTTCATTAAGTAGAACTGTTCTATTTTTTGTGTAAGCGAGTAAAGAATTTGGAACAACATCTAATCTTGTCCCTGTTCCGTTTAACCAATATATTTTTTGATTCCCTAGCTTAAATGGTTTTTTATAGTCTATATTAAAACCATAAGTATCTCTTGTTTCTTTTTGCTTTATTTGATCGCCGTTTATTGAATCTCTCTCAAAAAAAGTAAAGTTGGAATATAGCTCAAAGTCGTATCTTGAGTAATAGACATTAGTTTTTATAATTGATTTATCGGCTAGGTATTTTGTGAAGTCTAGTTGTACACTCTTTTTAGCTGTGTATCCACCTTCAGTATCGTCAACTGCTCCGAACCGACTTATAGTACCATTTCGTACTAAACGTATTGGAATTTGTCCCGATGCTGTCCAAGTACTATTAAAAAGTGATGTACTAATTCCAATTTTTGTTTTTTCATCAATCTCTCGTGTAAACTTCCCCATAAAATTTAAACGATCAAAGTTTTGTGATGATTCAAAATACCCATCCTTTTTATTCATAGAGAAAGCTACATAAGCACTGTTTTTACTTGCTTTTTTTGTTAGATTAAATAACCCATTTATTTCTTTATTATTAAACGATCCATAGCCAAGAGAGAAGGAACTTTTAGAAATTCTTTCTCTGGTTTTGAAATCGATAAACCCTGCAGTTGTAAAATTTCCTTTTTTTAAATTGTAAGGTCCTTTACCAAATTCTACCGTTTCTATTAGTTCGGGCATTACAAAATGTAAATCGGTATATCCTTGCCCGTGTGCATGAGAAACCATATTTACAGGCGCATTATCTACAGCGATATTAATATCTGTTCCGTGGTCTAAATCAAATCCTCGTAAAAACATTTGTTCAGACTTTCCTCCACCTGCATGTTGAGCAATAAAAAGACCAGGCATCAAGGTTAATAGTTCTTGAGCTGACGTTTTTGTGTTTAGTTTTAAATCAACGTTTGCAATTTGATTTTGAATTGTTGATTGAGCGCTTATTGTAACTTCATTTAGGTATTGATGCTCAAATGCTAATTCAATATCTAGCAAGTTATTCTCTTCTGTTAAAATAACTTCTTTCGATATAAATCCAGCTTTGATTATGTTTAAGGTGTCTGTTAAGCTATTTACAGAGATAGAAAACGCTCCATTTATATCCGTATGTGTATGAATAGATGTATTTTTAATAAATACCTCTGCCTCTGCAATAGGAATTGCTAAATCATCTTTAATTACCCCTTTTACCGTTTGGGCGTAATGACTTATTGTTACTAGAAAGACAACAATAACAAATATAATAACCTTAAACATTCTGGGTTTATTTTTTCTCTTTTAGAAACTGATGACTTTGATAAGGATTCATAGCTAACGATTTTTCAATCAATTTGTTATCATTTTCTATCAGTCCTTTAAGATAAAAAAGTTCTGCATCTTTTTTTCCAGTTGCCATAGCTACTTTTAGATGCTTATCAGCATTTTTTATATCTTTTTTACCATAATAAATAAAAGCTAAAGTCTTATTTACATCAATGTTATTTGCTCTATTCTTATGTTCTTTTAAGGCTAATGCAAGAGCTGCATCATAATCATCTTTGAAAGTATAAAGAAAGTTAGCGTATTCTAAATCCATGTTATGACCAGATTCAATATCTTCTTTGAACATTGTCTCAATTTCATTGATTGTAGCTTCTTTGTTTTCAAGTTTCCCTTGTTTCATTTTTAGATTTGCAACATCAATGTTGAAACCGATTTCAGGCAATATTTCCAATGCTTCATTATATAATTTTAATGCTTCCTCTGTATTCCCTTTTTTAGCTTGTATTTTGGCTAATCCAGCAATACCAAATGGGTAATTTGGTCTTCTTTCCAATGTTATTTCATAACAAGTTGCTGCACTATCTAGTTCACCTTCAGACTCATAAATTTCTCCTAGTGTTTTTAGTCCCCAACATGTATACTCAGATATTGGATCTCCTGTTTTTACAGCTCCAATCATTGCACTTTTTGCACCTTTTACATCACCATAAATTTCTCTTAAATATGAAATTCTAGAGTAAGATCTTAAATCAGGTCTAATTTCTATCATTTTATCAGCCATTTTTACCGCCTCTTCGTAATTTCCAATTTCTACATTAGCATCTACCAAAACACCATATATACCAGAATTGAAATCATTTAATTCCAAAGCTTCTTTTCCTGTTTCAAGTGCTTCATTAAACCTATGTTGAGATAATAGAACCGTAGCTTTATAAAATAAACTATTAAACTTTTGATCTTTTGTTAAAGAAGATTCTTGATTCAACATCCAGTTCAAAGTGTTTAATGCAGCTGAATAATAATGTGGGTGTTCTCCGGTTACTCTAGCTTCATAAATATATACTTCTACTACCTTTAGTAAGCTAGCAAAATCCGTTTTATCTTTATTATATTTATTTCTATTTGTTCTGAATTTAGACTGTATTTTTTTAAACTCATCTCCTGACAATTTTGCATCTCTAGTTAATAATTCTGCAAATATTAAGGTATCACTTCCATTTACTTTAACAGTGCCTGCTGTTTGTTCGATGCTGTTTTCTTCTGTAGATCCGCAGTTAAGAAGGGTAATAGATGTGAATAAATAGATAGCGTAATTACGTAAAATTCTAAATTGCATTGAGTATTTTTTTATTTGTTTATACCACCAAAAGGGGTAAGTCCAAAGACATACCCCTTTTAATGATTGATTTTAATCTAAATTATTTTTTCAATAATTTAATTAGCTTAACAGATTTACCTGCTTCATTACTTAATGTAATTTTAGCAAAGAAAACCCCTGAAGATAATGCTGAAGCATCAATCTCAGTTTTGTTATTTCCTTTGTTTACTTGTTTGCTAACTGTTGTATTTGCAATTAACTTACCTCTTAAATCGTACAATGTAATTGTAGCAACTGAAGCTTCATCAGCATCAAAAGAAATTGTTGTTGTATTTACCACTGGATTAGGAAATGCAGATACAGAAATATTGTTATCTGTATAACTTTCTACATCTACTGTAGCAGTTGGTGCTAAAATAGCAGGTTGTGTGTAAGCTATTTCACTTCCTAGTCTATTATCATTCCCTTTCCATGGTAATTGAACAAATGGGAATGCAGTTCTAAATAAAGTATCATTGGCTTCAACTCCTGTAGAGTATCCTAATACATTTGTCAAATCTGTAGTAACTGGACTTTGTGGTATTAATGCATTTGGATCATAGTCATCGTACCATAATCCAATAGCTGCTAATACAACACCACTTACTGCTTGTAATTCAATTCTAGTTACATCAT